>NZ_JBSGDD010000015.1:0-76491 GCF_053602195.1 Kitasatospora sp. NPDC004531
GTCGTCTTCGCGGTGCCGACCTTCTTGCCGTCCGCGTCGTACAGGTTGACCGTCGCGCCCACCACCGGCTTCTGCTGCGGCAGTTGGAGACCGGAACGCTCCGGGTCGTACCAGACCCGGTTGCCGATCTGCAGCGGCGCCTTGTCGCAGAGCACTTCGAGGTCGGCCATGGCCGCGCCCTTGCCGAAGCGGGATGTGCCGTTGGACAGTTCGTTGCCGAAGCCCGGGTCGATACCGCCGTTGCGCAGGGTGAACATGGTGCCGGCGGTGACGATGTTGTTGGAGACGTCGTAGCCGGAGGTGGCGATGGAGTTCTCCACCTTGGAGAGCGCCATGCCCGCGAACGACGCGTACGGGTGGCCGGCCGGGGCGGGGCGGTTCAGGTCGAAGAAGCCCTTGCCCTTGGTGGTGATGCCGCAGCCGAGGTTGACGTCCATCACGAAGCTGTCGCCGGACTTGCAGGCCTTGTTGAGGTCGGCCGAGGCGAGCACGTAGACGAAGCCGTTCGGCAGCGGGCCCTCGGGCGGGGCGGCGGCGGCCTGGTCGGCGTAGCGGTCGCGGAAGGACAGCAGCATGGAGCCGTCGGTCTCGAAGCCGATCTCGCCGAGCTCGGGCTCCGGGTTGAGGCCGCAGACCGCCCCGTTCTGCATCGGCACGGTGTCCTGCCACGGGTACCAGTAGTAGCCGCCGCACGCGTTCCCGGGCGGGGTGCCGTGGTAGTCGAGCGGCTGGTTGAGCACCGCCGCGTCGAACTTCCCGGTGGCCGGGTCGAACGGCAGCACGATCGCCCGCAGGTCGCCGATCTTCTGGGTGGACTCGCCGGAGCAGACGCCGCCGACGTAGCCGACGCCGTCCTGCATGCCGAGGCCGAACGGCCGCCAGTCGTCCGCCGACGGGCAGTTCGGGGTCGGGATGGCGTAGACCGCCTTGGGCTTCTCCGCCGACTTCACGGTGGCGTCGTAGCGGTACAGCTTGCGGTTGTGCAGGTTGACCACGTACAGGTCGCGGCCGTCCTCGCTGAGCTTCAGCCCGCCGAGGCTCTCCTTGCCGACCGGGGCGACGAAGGCGTCGTCCTGGGCGTTGCCCGCGTGCGCGGTGCTGCCCGCGTCGGGGACGACGGTGAACAGCTCGGTGGTCTTCGTCGCCGGGTCGGTGACGTAGATCGCGCCCGCCCCGCCGGGGCCGTACACGGTGGCCCGCTTGGCCTGTGCGGAGCTGAACAGGCGCTGGTCGTCGCGGTTCCAGGCGATGCCGAAGACGTTGCCGGTGGCGGCGGTGGTGGAGACGTTGGTGACGTCCTTGTTCACGCCGCGCGACCGGTACGGGAAGGTCAGCAGGGTGCGCCCGCTCGCCGGGTCGAGCGAGGCCGGCTGGCAGGCGGTGGCCAGCGGGGCGTTCTGCTGGCAGTAGTCGGACGGGTTCCACAGGCCGGTGGTGACCTTGGCCTGCTTGCCCGCCGAGAGGTCGACGAACTCCTCGTTGCTGCTCAGCGCGTTCGGGTCGTCCAGACCCTTGCGGGAGGCGAACGCCGGGAACAGCACGCCCGGCTTCGGATTGACCACCTCGACGCGGTACTTGCCGCTCGCGGTCGGCTTGGCCGGCGTCAGCGTCACCGTGCCGTCGGCGGCCGTGACCGCCGTGCGCACCGCGCCGTCCTCGCCGGTCAGGGTGACCGTCACGCCGGCCAGGCCCGGGTTCAGCACCGGGTTGTACGTCCCGCTCTCGTCGACCGCGCGGACCACCCGCACCGTCACCGAGCCGTCGGCGGCGACCGGCGAGGCGGACGGGGCGGCAACAGCGGTGGCGGCGGTGAAGGCCGCCACCATGGCGGCGGCCCGTGCGGCCGTCCGCCGGCCCGCGCGTGGCGCGGGCGCTCGGGTTTCCTGTTCTGTGTGGGTCATGCCCTGCTCTCGTCGTCAGGAAGGCACGCCGAACCCCCGCAGTACGTTCACCGATTCGGTCCCGCGCGCCCCTCGTTTGGCCGAATAGTAAGCGGAATGCGCACATCATGCTTACGGACCAGGCAAATTGACTGCTCGTCAGGAAGCACGATCGATCAGTTCCGTGCGCTCCCCGCGCCCCACGAACCGTGCCGCGCGCCCCACCGGAGCGCACCTTCCGGCCACCACCCCCGGCCCGCCCGCCGACTCCCCCACCCTCCCGACCAGGGGGCACGCGCCTCCCACCGCACCCCGCCTCTCCTGGCGCGCGCGGAGCGCGCGGCCGAAAATGCACGCCGGGGCGGCCAGTTGAAAGTGCGTGAATACGACTGCGGATCATCGCGGTCGGGTCGGCCGGCTGTCAAAGGCTGCCATTACCTCCAAGTCGACTTTGAGACATTTCCGGTCGGGTGCCCGGGCGTTCCGCGAGGCATGGCCCCGTCCTCCGCACGGGTGGTTTCGGTCGGGTCGGATAATGATCTTGGCGGGTCGGGTGGTGGCGAGTGAGGAGCGGGCGGGTGCGGATCGAGGTGCTGGGGCCGCTGCGGGTGGTCGGGGGTGCGGGCGGGCGGGTGCTGGAGGTCGGCGGGGCGCGGCTTCGGCTGTTGCTGGTCCGGTTGGCGCTCGATCCCGGGCGGGTGGTCACGCGGGAGCGGCTGGTGGACGATCTCTGGGGCGACACCCCGCCGGCGGAGCCGGCCGGCGCCCTGCAGTCGCTGGTCTCCCGGCTCCGGCGGGCCCTGGGCGACGAGCGTCGCGTCCTCGGGTCGCACCCCGCCGGGTACCTGCTGGACCTGCCCCGAACGGGCGTGGACGCCTGGGAGTTCGAGCACCGGGCGGCGGCGGGTCGGGCGGCGCTGGCGGCGGGCGGGTTCGCCGAGGCGGTCGAGTTGCTGGGCGGGGCGCTGGGGCTGTGGCGCGGGGCGCCGTTCGCCGACGCGGAGGGCGCCGGGTTCGCGGACGCGCCGGCGGCCCGGCTGGCGGAGTTGCGGCTGGCGGCCGTCGAGGACCGGGCCGACGCGCTGCTCGCCCTCGGCGAAGCCGGTGCGCTGCCGCAGCTGGTCGCCGAGCTCACCGGGCTGTGCGTCGCCCACCCGCTGCGCGAGCGGGCCGCCGTCCGGCTGATGCGCGCGCTGCACGCGGACGGGCAGCAGGCCGCGGCGCTGGAGGTGTTCGACCGGACCCGGCGGGCGCTGGCCGAGCACCTGGGCGCCGACCCGTCCGCCGAACTGCGAGACGTCCACCTGCGGGTGCTCTCCGGCACGCGGTCGCCGCATCCGGTGCCGGCCCCGGTACCGGCCGGGCGGGCGGCGCTGCCCGGCTGGCTCACCGCGCTGATCGGCCGCGAGGAGGACCTGGCGGCGGTCCGGGAACTGGTCGGCCGCTCCCGCCTGGTGACGCTGCTCGGGCCGGGCGGCGTCGGCAAGTCCCGGCTGGCGGTCGCCGCCGCGTCGGCCGCGCCGCCCACGACCGACGTCCGGCTCGCCGAGCTCGCGGGCGCCGACGGCCCGGACGCGGTGGCCCGGGCCGTGCTGGCGGCCGCCTGCCGCCCGGTGGAGGTCGGCCTGCCCGCCGCCGACCGGCCCGGCGACCCGGTCGACCTGATCGTCCGGGCCCTGGAGGGGCGGGACGTCCTGCTCGTCCTGGACAACTGCGAGCACCTGATCGAGGACGCGGCCCGGCTGGCGCACCGCCTGCTGGCCGCCGCGCCCCGGCTCACCGTGCTGGCCACCAGCCGCGAGCCGCTCGGCGTCACCGGCGAGGCGCTCTGGCCGGTGGCGCCGCTCGCCGTGCCCGCGCCCGGCGCCACCGCGCAGGAGGCGCTCGCGCACCCGGCGGTCGCCCTGTTCGCGGAGCGGGCCGCCGCGGCCCGGCCCGGGTTCGCGCTGGACCACGACACCGTCGAACCGGTGGTCCGGATCTGCCGGGAGCTGGACGGCCTGCCGCTGGCCCTCGAACTGGCGGCGGCCCGGCTGCGCGTCCTGAGCCCCGGACAGGTCGCGGCCCGGCTGCACGACCGGCTCCGGCTCCTCGACCGCGGCGCCCGGACGGCCCCCGACCGGCACCGCACGCTGCGCGCCGTGGTCGGCTGGAGCTGGGACCTGCTCGACGAGGACGAGCGCGTGCTGCTCCGACGCCTCTCCGTGTTCGCCGGCGGGACGACGCTCGCCGACGCGCACGCGGTCTGCGCCGGGCACTGGCCGGGCGGGCCCGCGCCGGACCCGACCGTCGTCGAGGACCTGCTGACCTCGCTGGCCGACAAGTCCCTGATCGACACGCCGCTGCTCGGGTCCGCCGGCGCGGATTCCGGGGCGGTGCGGTACCGGCTGCTGGAGACGGTCCGCGCGTACGCCGCCGAACGGCTCGTCGAGGCCGGCGAGGACGACCTGACCGGCACCGCCCACCTGCGCCGCTTCGTCGAACTCGCCGAGCACGCCGAGCCCCGGCTGCGGACGGGCCGCCAGATCGGCCTGCTGGCCCGGCTCGACGCGGAACGGGGCAACCTGGACGCGGCGCTGCGCCGGGCGGTCCTGGCCGGCCCGCCGGAACACGCCCTGCGGCTCACGGCCGCCCGGGCCTGGCCCTGGCTGATCCGCGGTCAGGGCCGCGAGGCCGCCGAGTGGACGTCCGCCGTCCTCGCCGCGCACGGCGGCCCGCCGCCACCCGGACTGGAGCAGGCGCACGCCCGGTGCGTGATCCTGGCGCAGCTCACCTCCCCGTTCCGGGATCCGGACGCGCCCGCCGTCGCGCCGGAGGTGGTGGGCGCGGCGCTGGTCACCGCACGGTCCGCCGCGCACCCCGTCGCGCTGGCCGCCGCGCTACTGCTCGCCGCGGCGGGGCCGCCGGAGGGCGTGGGCGCCGTGGCGGAGCAGTACGGCCGACACCCCGACCGGTGGATCCGGGCCGCCGCCCAACTGGTGCTGGGACGGGTCGAGTTGGGCGCGGGCCGGATCGGGCGCGCGGAGCAGTGCCTGCGCACCGCCGTGGACGACTTCCGCGCCCTGGGCGACCGGTGGGGGCTGTCCATGGCGCTGGTCACGCTGGCCGCGCTGCTGTCGGTCACCGGCGCCGCCGAAGAAGCGCTCGCGGCGCTGGCCGAGGCCGGGGAGCGGGACGCCGAGCTGGGCGGGGCCGGCGAGGCGCCGCTGTCGCTGCTGCTGTCGGGCCGACTGCGGGCCCGCTGCGGCGAATGGGCCGCGGCCCGGGCCGACCTGGAACGCGCCCTGGCCGCCGCCGAACGGGCCGCAGACCCGCACCTGCAGGCCGCCGCGCACTACGCGCTCGGTGAACTCGCCCGCCGCGAAGGGGACTTGGCGACGGCCCTGGACGTCCACCGGGAGACCCTGCGACGGCTTGAGCAGCTGCCCGCCATCGGCCCCGGCGCCCCGGCCCGCCTGCACCTGCTGGCCCTCCTCCACACCGCCCTGGCCCGCACCCACCAGCGCTGCGGATCGCCCGAGGCGGCCGCCCCACTGCACCGCCGCGCCCTGGAACTCGCCGCGACCAGCGACGACCGACCAGTACGCGCAGACGCCCTGGAGGGCTACGCCGAACACTGCCTCGCCCTCGGCCGCCCCGCCCACAGCGCATCCGCCCTGGGCGCGGCCTACGCCCTCTGCGGAGCCCACGACGCGGGCGACCCGGAACTGCGCGCCGTCCTCGACGGCTGCACGAAGGCCCTCGGCGAGACCGGCTTCCGCGCGGCCTGGGAACGCGGCCAGGCCCTGGCGCAGCCGGAGTCGCTGGCCGGGGAGGCGGACTGACCGGCGGGGCGGCCCAGCCGGGTCGGGTGCGCGGACCGTACCGGAGGGCGGTGCTGTCCGCGGACATGGTGTCAGCCGCGGTACTCCAAGTCCTTGACGCAGAAGCTGGCCGCGCTGACCGAGGCGTCTCCGGCCCGCTCCGCCCGTACCCACACCTCGGAATCGCCCGGGCCGAGATCCGAGTCGTTACCGATGCGCAGCATCAGGTCGCGCTCCTGGACGTGGCGGACGATGTCCGCGTCGACTTCGGTGGGCTTGCGGCCGATCAGTTCGATGCCGTAGAGGGACACCAGGGGGCCGGTCCGGCCGTGGACGTTCACTTGGGCCAGCGCGGAACCTCGGCCCGTTGCCGACGCGTAGAGGTAGTGCGCGCTCACGCCGGCCCGGGCGTAGTACTCCTTGCTCACGTGCCACTCGTCGGGAGTGCCCAGGTCCTCCCACGGGCTGCCCACGGGGAAAGGGTGGTGGCCCCAGCTCTGGGTCGGCACCTCGCCGTCCAGTGCGGCCGACACCTGCTCCGGACTCATTCCGAACCGCAACGGGCCGACGCCCTCCAGGGGCGTGCACTGCCAGCGCGGCCGGTCTCCGGCGGGGGTCACCGGCCACGGTCCCGGGTCGGCCCGCTCGTCGTGGAACCTGAACCATTCGGCCACCGGCTCCGCGTTCCAGAAGTCCTCGGCCCATGCGGGGCCGGTCGCCAGCAGGCCGGTGATCACCGTGTCCAGGCGTTGCCCGCACCCGTCGGCGTCCAGGCCCATCTCCTGTGAGACGCCCAGGGAGATTCCCCAGGCCGGCACCTCCGCCTCGCCGTACCGGTTCGCCCGCGCCTCGGCCCGCTCCTGCAGGGCGAGGCGGCGAAGGTCCGCGCTCGCCACGGAGGGCACTTCGGCGACGAGCTCGACGTCCCCCAGGCGCACCAGCGGGCCACTCGTCGCGCTGATCGCCACTGCGGCCAGGCGGGGGCCCGGTCCGTAGAAGGCGGTCAGCCCGGGCTCGTTGTAGCGCTCGGCGACCAGCTGCCCGCCTTCAGGCATCCAGTCGCCCGTGCGCCGGGCGTGGCTGCCTCTCTCCCCCAGCGCGTCCTGGACCTGCTGCGGGTCCATCCCGAACCGCAGCGGCCCCACACCCACCAGCGGGTCCAGCACCCACCGCAGCCGCTCCTCCGGCTTCCTGTTCCACCAGGCCACAGCACCCTCCGGACGCTCACCGATGATCTTTCCGGTCACCCTAGGAGCGCCCGCCGACAGCACCGACGCCCGGCTCGGCAGCCGTACGAACCGGCCGGCCGGGGCGAGGCGCGGTCAGCCGGTGAACGGCTGGTGGTCCGGGGTGCAGGTCGTGGCTGGGGGCGGGAGGGTGCCGGTGATCAGGTAGCGGGTTTCGTGGTGGGTGGCGCAGGTGCTGGGGTTGGAGAGGACGGTGTGGCCGTAGCCGTCGACGGTGAGGAGGCGGGCGCGGGCGAGGGAGCGGGTCATGGCGCGGGAGGCTTCGTAGGGCATGGCGGGGTCGCCGGTGTTGGCGACGACCAGGATCGGGTGGGCGGTGGGGCGGTTCCAGGGGCCGTCGTAGCGGTCGCGGCTGCGGGCGGGCCAGTCGGCGCAGCGCTCGTCGAGCCAGGTGTAGTACGGCCCGGCCTCGCCGGAGCGGGCGCGGGCTGTGGCGGCCAGCGCCGCGTAGTCGGCCTGGGCGGGCGGGTTGGCGCTGTCCGAGCAGACCAGCGCGAGCGCCTGGTCGGGCGACTGGTGGAAGGCGGGCGGCAGCGGGGTGCCCGGGGTGGGCGGGGTCTCGGTGGCGGCCCAGAGCAGCTGGAGGGTGGCGCCGGCCCGGGTCCAGCCGACGGGCAGGTTCGCGACGGGGTTGGCGGCGTACAGCGAGGTGATCGTCGCCTCCACGGCCGCGCCCGCGGTGAACGTCGTGCCGCCGACCGCGACCGGCCGGGCGCGCAGCCGTTGGAGCAGTTCGTCGTACCTGGCCCGGGTCGCGGCGGCCGTGCCGGCGGAGAACGCGCAGGTCTGCGGGCCGGCTTGGCCGCACTGGTCGAGGAAGGCGTTCAGGACGCGGGCGGTGGCCACGTCGGTGCCGTTGCGCAGCAGGGTGCCGGTGGTGGCGGCCTGGTCGCCGCGGCCGGTCGACCAGGCGACGGGGTCGGGGGCGCTGTCGAGGACCATGGCGCGCACCCGGTCGGGGAACAGATTGGCGTAGGTGGCGCCGAGGTAGCTGCCGTAGGAGGTGCCCAGGTAGCTGAGCTGCCGGTCGCCGACGGCCCGGCGGAGCAGGTCCAGGTCGCGGGCGACGTCGGCGGTGGAGAGGTGCGCCAGCAGGTCGGGGTTGCGGGCCGCGCACTGCTCGGCGAGGCGCCGGTAGGCGTCCGTCCAGGCGTTCTGCTGGTCCGTGCCCTCGGGGTAGCCGGCGGCGGTGCCGGCCAGCAGGGCCTGCTCGTCGGCGGGGTCGTCGAAGCACCGGACGGGTGCGCTGCCGCCGGTGCCGCGCGGGTCGAAGCTGACGATGTCGAAGCGCTTGCGCACCTCCTCGGGGAACTGGCCGAGCATCAGGGGCAGCGCCGCGGTGCCGGGCACGGCCGGGCCGCCGGGGTTGTAGAACAGCGAGCCGATCCGGTGGGCCCGGTCGGTCGCGGGGTGCCGGATGACGGCGAGGTCGATTCCGGCCCCGTTCGGGTCGTGGTGGTCGAGCGGCACCCGGGCGGTGGTGCACTCGAACCCGTCCACGCAGGCCGCCCAGGCGAGGCGCGGCACGGGGGCCGGTGCCGCCGCGGCGCTCGTCGTCGGGCAGACCGCCACCAGCAGTGCGGCTGCGGCGACGCCCGCGCCCAGTTTCCAGGAGGCCGCGGTGCGGGGACCGGCGGGGATCGGAGTCACGTGAGTGCCCTTTCGTCAGTGGGCCGGCGGTCGTTCGCGGAGCACCTGCACCGCCCGGCAGGTCCGACAGTTCCGCACCGCGCTGGCAGATCGCTGGCATCCCGCTGGCAGCGGTACGGCCGGCCCGCCCGGGCTCGCGTAGGCTGCGGGCGGGAACGGGCAGTTGACCTGCGGGAACGAGGAGGGGACGTGGAGCTGCGACAGTTGGAGGTGGTCGTCGCGGTGGCCGAGGAGGGCGGGTTCACGGCGGCGGCGCGGCGGCTGCACGTGGTGCAGTCGGCGGTGTCCGGCACCGTCCGCGCCCTGGAGAAGGAACTCGGCGTCCAGCTCTTCGAACGCACCACCCACCGCGTCTCGTTGACCTCCGCCGGCGCGGCCTTCGTCCCCGCCGCGCGGGCCACCCTGCGGGCGGCGGAACTCGCCCGGGCGGCGGCGGACGAGGCGCGCGGGGTGCTGCGGGGCGTGCTCACCATCGGCACCATGCAGGGCGTCTGGCTCGGCCTCGACCGGGTGCTCGGCGAACTGCGCGCCCAGCACCCGGCGTTGACGATCCGGCTGCGCCAGGCGGCGGCCGTGGACATCCGCGCCGGGCTGCGGGACGGCACCGTGGACGTCGCGATAGTCGCCTTCGACCGGCAGCAGCGGCGCGGCCTGACGGTGCGTTCGCTGGCCTGCGAGGCGATGGTGCTGGCCGCCGCGCCCGGCCGCGCCTTCGAGCTGCCCGACCGGGTCCGCTTCGAGGAGCTCGCCGACCTCCCGTTCGTCGACTTCGCCCCGGGCTGGGCCGTCCGTTCCGCCGTGGACCGGGCCTTCCGCACCGCGGGCGTCGACCGCACCCCGGTCTTCGAGGTCAACGACATCACGGCCGCCGCCGAACTCGTCCGCCACGACCTGGGCGTCTGCGTCCTGCCCGAGTCCCTCGCCGCCCACTTCCCCGACCTCGCGCTGCGCCGCTTCGTCCGCGGGCAGCCGCGCTGGGACATCGCCGTGGTCCACCCCGCCGGCGAGCCCTCGCCCGCGGTGGCGGCCCTGCTGCGGCACCTGAACTGACGGGCGGCGGGGCGGTGTCGGGCCTGCGTGCGAGACTGCCGGGCATGTCTCTCGCCGACCTCACCTTCGACCGGTGGCGCTCGTTCGACCTGCCGGCCGCGCGCCGCGTCGCGGAACAGGCCGCCGCTCTGGCCGGTGGGCGGGTGGCCGCCGTCGAGACCGTCGAGCATCTCGGCGCGCCGCTGCACCGGGTCCTGGTCGAACGGGACGCGCGGCTGTTCGCGCTGGTGCCGGGTGGCCGGGTGGCGGTCGGCTTCGATCTCGACGCCTGGCAGCCGACGCCCGAACAGGCTGCCGACTACCGGGAGAGCGAGGCGCAGGGCTTCGGCCACGGCCCCGACCTGCGGGCGCACCTCGCCCAACTGCTCAGCCCGCGACGGGAGATCACGTTGCCGACAGTGCTGATGGCGGTGGAGAACGAGACGCTGACCGGGCCGCCCGCCGAGGCCCCGGCCGAGCTCGCGGCGCGCGGGCTGCGGATGCCGAGCGCCGACGAATGGGAACACGCCTGCGGGGCGGGCGCGAGCACGCTGTTCCGCTGGGGCGACGACTGCCCGCTCGACCGGATCCCCTACCACGACCTCGCCGGCCCGCACCACCGACCGAACGCCCTCGGCCTGCGCATCGCCGACGACACCTACCGGGCCGAGCTGAGCACCGACCCGGCCGCCGTCCACGGCGGCGACGGCGGCGAATCCGCCTGCGGCGGCTACGGCCACCTCCTCGGCTGGCTGCCCCTGGCCACCGCCAACCGCAACCCGGCCTTCGCCGAGTTCGTGCACGGGCCGGACGGCGAGGACCTCTACGAGGACATCGCCGTCCGGCCGGTGTGCGATCTCTGACCGAACCCCCACCGCCCGCGTGGGGGCGACGCCACGTACGGCCCGTGCCACGCACCCCGGCACGCCCTGCGGCGAGCTCGGCAGCCGCCCGCCGGCAGCCCTCGCGACTGCCCGACTCCGCTCCGGCCGAAGGCACCTCACCCGGCCTTCCCTCCCCCGACTCACCGCGCCGCGCAGCGACAACGGCGCGCCGAGCCCGCTCCCCCGGCCCGCGGCAGGCGTCAGCCGGCCGTCGCCTTCCGGTCCGTCGCCCAGTGCACGAGGGGCAGCAGGGGGAGCAGGGCGGCCAGGGCGGCGACGGCCCACCAGCCGGCTATGTGGTGGGCGAGGGTGCCGAGTTCGGAGCCGATTGCGCCGCCGAGGAAGAAGGTGGCGATGAAGATGCTGTTGAGGCGGGCGCGGGCGGCCGGGTCGAGCTGGTAGACGACGTGCTGGCCGAGGATCAGGGTGGTCTGGACGGCGACGTCGAGCAGGATCGCGGCGAGGGCCAGCAGGACGATGTTGTGCGCGCCGAGGCCGGCCAGGAGCGCGCTGCCGGCGGCGACCAGCAGTGCGGCGCCGGTCAGCGGCCGACCGAGGCCGCGGTCGGCCCAGCGTCCGGCCAGCGGCGCGACCAGCGCGCCGGCCGCACCGACCAGCGCGAAGATGCCGACGCCCGTCTCGGAGTACCCGAACGCGGGGCCGGTGAGCTGGAAGGAGACGGTCGTCCAGAAGGCGCTGAACGCGCCGAACACCGCCGCCTGGTAGAGCCCGCGCTTGAGCAGCGCGGGGTGGGTGCGGACCAGTCGCACGGTGGAGCGCAGCACCTGGAGGTAGGGCAGGTCGGTGGTGGGGGCGTGTCGCGGCAGGGCCCGGTACAGGGCGACGGCGAGCAGCGCGGTCACCGCGGCCGAGCCGAGGTAGACGACCCGCCAGCCGGCGGCGCCGGCCACCAGGCTGCTGAGGGTGCGGGAGAGCAGGATGCCGGTGAGCAGTCCGGCCATCACCCGGCCGACCACCCGGCCGCGGGCGTGGTCGGGGGCGAGGCCGGCCGCGAACGGGACCAGGATCTGCGCCACCACCGAGGTCGCGCCGCTGACCAGCGAGGCGATCAGCAGCACGGCGAAGCTGCTCGCCGTGCCGGCCACCGCCATGGCGAGGGTGGTGACGGTCAGCAGCAGGGCCACCAGTCGGCGCTTCTCGATCCGGTCGCCGAGCGGCACCAGGAACAGCATGCCGATGACGTAGCCGATCTGGGTGGCCGTCACCAGCGCGCCCGCCGCGGTGGTGCCGACGTGGAACACCTCGGCCAGCCCGGCGAGCAGCGGCTGCGCGTAGTACAGGTTGGCGACCGTCAGGCCGGTGGAGACGGCGAGCAGGGCGACCAGCCCGCCCGGCACGCCGTCCTGGGCGCGGTCGGACGTCGGGGGTGCGGCGGTGGTGGATGTGGTGGCCATCGGTGGTGCCTTCCGGAGGTGGTCGCGTCTCGGCGGCTGCGGCGGTCGCAGCGCGCATGGGTGTGAGCGTCGGGGGCCGGGCCCGCGCTTCCCGTCCGGTCGCGATGATCGACGACAACTGTCATCTCTACTCGCGATGGCACCGGACGGTCAGTCGGTGTCGGGGACGAGCAGCACGGGGACCCGGGAGGCGTGCCCGACGGCGGCCGAGACGCTGGGGCTGAACCAGGACGCCACCGCGCCCCGGTGGTGCGGGGCGAGCACGATCAGTTCGGCGTCCAGGCGTTCGGCCGCCGCCGCGATCACCGCCGGGACCTGGCCGCGCAGCCCGTCCAGCAGTTCGCCGTCGGCGGGCACCCCGGCCTCGCGCAGCGCCCGCACCGACTCGTCGAGCACCCGTCGGGCGTCCGCCTCGTCCTCCAGGGCGACCACACTGGTGCCCACCACGGCGGTCGGCGCGAGGTGCAGCACGTGGACGGTCGAGCCGAGGTGGCGCGCGAGTTCGGCGGCCGTGGTGACGGCGCGCTGCCGGGCGTCGCTGTCGTCGACGGCCAGGACGATGCGCGAGAACATCTGAACTCCTCTGATCAGTACGTGGGTCGGGGCGGATCGGGCGGACTGTCGGTCGGCTTCGGTGAGGCCGCCCCAGACCCCGAAGTCCTGTCCGGTGCGCATCGCGAAGGACGCGCAGGCCGGGCGGACGGGGCACTCGCGGCAGACCGCCCTGGCCCGCCGTTCGCGGGTGCGGCGGGCCAGGCCCTGTTCGCCGCAGGGCGAGAAGAACACGGCGGTGTCCATGCCCCGGCAGGCGGCGCGGGCCTGCCAGCCCCACTGGCTCAGCAGCGGCTCGGTGCCGGGCGGTTTCATCCCGCCCGCCGCTCGTGCAGGGCCTCGCGCAGGGCCCGCCCGGCGAGTGCGACGGCGTCCCGGGCGGCCGGCGCGGAGGGCGTCGCGAGGTCGTGGATGCTGCCCGGCAGCCGCACCGCCGTCACCGGCACCCCGGCGGCGCGCAGTTTCGCGGCGTACGCCTCGCCCTCGGCGCGCAGCACGTCGGCCTGGGCGGTGACGATCAACGCCGGTGGCAGGCCGGTGAGTTGGTCGATGCTGGCGCGCAGCGGGGAGGCGGTGGCGCCGGCCCGGCGGGCCAGGTCGGAGGTGTACTGGTCCCAGAACCACCGGGCGGCGTCGCGGCGCAGGAAGTAGCCGGTGGCGAAGCCCCGGTAGGACGGGGTGTCGTGGGCGGGGTCGGTGACCGGGCAGAGCAGTACCTGCCGCCGCAGTCGGACGCCGCCGCGCTTCTTGGCCATCAGCGCCAGCGCGGCGGCGAGGTTTCCGCCGGTGCTGTCGCCCGCCACGGCGATGCGGCCGGGATCCAGCGCCATGGCGCGCCCCTCCGTCACCGCCCAGCGGGCGACCGTCCAGCCCTGTTCGGCGGCGACCGCGACCGGTTGGCGGGCCTCCGGCGAGCGGTCGAACTCCGGGAACAGCACGGCGGCGCGGGCCCCGACGGCGAGCTCGCGCAGCAGGCGGCAGCGGGTGTGCGCGTCACCGAACACCCGTCCGCCGCCGTGCAGGTAGAGCACCACGGGCAGCGGTCCGCGCACCCCGGCGGGCCGGACGACGCGCACCTTCACCGCGCCGGTCGGGCCGCCCGGGACGACCAGCCACCGCTCGTCCACCACGGCCGCCGCGCGGCGGCCCTCGGCCGCCCCCCGCCGGAACAGGTCCGACGGACTCGCCGCCGGGGCCGGCCGCCGGCCGACCGCGATCGCGTCAGTCACGGTGCGCTCCCTCGAAGTCGGGCTTGGATTCACCACCACCCTAGGAACGCGTTCCGCCGCGACTTGCCCGACGACGCACCCCCCGCACACGGAGCGTGCACAGCTTGCGACTCCGGCCGCCGATGGTGCGCGGACCGTCGCACCGCTGTGCACGGGGAGGACGCCCGGGGTGCCCGCGCTTCCTACTCTGAGCGGCGAACGCCCCCTCTTCCCACGCCCGAGGATGTCCCATGCCCGTCCCCCACCCGAGGCCCGGCCCGCACGCCACCGGCACCGAGATCCGGCTCGACGCCCGGATCGTCCTCACCGAGGAGCAGTCCCTCGACATCCCCGTCCGCTTCGGCTACTCCACCGCCGACCCGTTCGCCGTCGCCCTCGAATTCCTCGGCCCGGCCGCGCACGCCGGCACCTGGCGCTTCGCCCGCGACCTCCTGTGGACGGGCCTGCACAAGCCCGCCGGCCTCGGCGACGTCCGCGTCTGGCCGCCGTGCCCCTGCCACGACCGTCCCCACCTGCGCATCAAACTCCAGGCCCCGGACGGCTCGATCCTCCTCGACCTCCCGCCCCGCCCCCTGCGCCGCTGGCTCCGCCAGGCGACCTTCCCCCTCGTCCCCCGCGGCACCGAGGGCGCCGCCCTCGACTGGGACACCGCCCTGCGCGACCTGACCGCCGGGCAGCCACCCGGCGGCCAGGCCCCCGGCAGCCCCTAGAAGAAGTTGAACCGCACGGCATTGGGGAGCACGGACCCCCACGACATCCCGGTCTTCGGCGGCAGCGTGTCCAGGGGCGCGCCGCTGCAGTCGGTGTTCTCGTAGACGGTCGCCGAGGAGTCCGTCTCGTTGTCCGCGCCCGTCACCGGCAGCCCGAAACTGATGCACTCACCACTCGGCGGATCCACCAACGTGTGGTCCACGCCGTCGATGTCGGTATACGTGAAGTCACCGGTCGCGGCGTACGCCACCGTTGAGCTCCCGGTCGCCAGCACCAGCGCCGCACCGGCGACCGAAGCAACTCGAACTGCATTCCTGAGGCGGGGCATGACGCACCGCACCGTGTCGAAGAGGGTCATGGCCGCCATGCTCGGCCCTCCCGGGCACATTTCCCCGCAGGCCGTGCCGCCGTCACCCGATGGGCCGCCCGCCAACCCGGCCTCGCTCGGGCGGCGCGGCGCAGCGGGGGCAGGTGCAGGCGGGCCAAGTCAGGGCGGAGCGTGGGGGTTTGGCGGGTTCGTCGGAGGAGGTGGCGGAGTGGGGGGTTCGGGTGCCGTCGGGGTGGAGGCGGTAGACGGTGATGGTGAGTCGGGGAGTCGGGCTCGGGTACGTCATCGGGACCTCGCGGATGTGCGGCGCCCGGCGGCGGGAATCGTGCCGGGTTCGGGTAACAGCATCGACACGGAGCGCTACCCTCGCCAGGGTGATCGGTCCAACAACGCAGGTGTGAGACGGGGAGCCCATGCCGAACCCACGCGATCTCGATCCGTCGGCCTCCATGGCGGCGCTGTTCGGATCGGAGCTGCGCCGGCTCCGCGCCGAGGCCAACCTGAGTCAGGACAGCCTGGGTGAAGTCCTCGGGTACACGGGCTCGTTGGTGGGGCAGATCGAGACGGCGAAACGCTCGCCGACGCAGGAGTTCGCCGAGCGGCTCGACGGCGCGCTGGCGACCGGCGGGCTGTTCGGGCGGCTGTGGCCGCACGTGGCGAGGGGCCCGTTCCCGGACTACTTCAGGACGTACGCGAGCCTGGAGCCGAAAGCCTCGGAGATCCTCGAGTACGGGGGCTTCCTGGTTCCCGGGCTGGGGCAGGTGGAGCCGTACATGCGGGCCGTGTTCCGGTCGGCGGTGCCGCTGGCCTCGGAGGCGGAGATCGACTCCAGGGTGCGGACGCGACTCTCCCGGCAGGAGCTGATCAATGGCCCAACACGGCCGGTGTTGTGGTGGCTGCTGGACGAGGCCGCGATCCGCAGGCCCGTCGGCGGGCACGGCACGATGGCCGCCCAACTGCGCCACATCGCGGCGCTGATCCGCTCAAGAGTAGCGGTTGTCCAGGTACTTGAGCAGGAGTGCGGGGCACATGCCGCTCTTGAGGGTGCCATGACCTTGTTGTCGTTTGGCGACGCCAGTCCCGACGTGGCATACATCGAAGGACCGCACACGGGTGTGCTGGTCGAGAGCAGGGAGACCGTCAGGAAGATCCGTCTCACCTACGATCTGGCCCGGGTCGACGCCCTGTCACCCGAGGCGTCGCTGGCTCTCATCGACACGACAGCAGAGGAGCACGCAAGTGAACAGCAGCAAGGCGCTTGAGTGGCGCAAGTCGAGCTACAGCGGTGGTAACGGCGGCAACTGTGTCGAGGTCGCTTTCGCGGACGTCGCCACCACTGCGGTGCGTGACTCGAAGGACCCGGCGGGCCCCCGGCTGCGCTTCTCGAACGACGCCTGGTCCGCCTTCGCCGCTGCCGCCGCGGCCGGTTCGTTCGGCGAGCTCTGACTCCGGCTGTCGCAGCCGGACGGCCCCTGCCGCCTTTTCGCGGCGGGGGCCGTCTCGGTGACGGACGGTCAGGCGAGGGTGGCGATCAGGCGGGCGAGTTCGGTCGGCTTGGTGTACATGGGCCAGTGGCCGGAGTCGAAGTCGTGGTACTCGACGTGCTTGGCAGCGGCGAGTTCGGGGGTCTGGCCGGCGGCGACCCAGGCGCGGACCTGGTCGACGGGGTAGTCCGGGGAGATCATGACGATCGGGACGTCGTGGCGGCGGGGGTCGGTGTAACGGACCAGGCCGCGGGCGACGGGTTCGGGGACGGGGATGGCGTCGGCGGCGATCCGCTGCCGCAGGCTCTCGTCGAGGTCGGCGGTCTCGGCGGCCCCGAAGGCGTCCCAGCCGGGGAACGGCATGACGCCGTCGCGGATCTCGAAGAGCTCGGCGTAGCGGCTGCCGTCCTGCTGCGGGTAGCCGCCGATCAGGACGAGCGGGGCGACGCGGTCGGGGCGGGCGTCGGCGGCCAGCGAACCGAGGGTGCAGTGGGCGGAGTGGGCGACCAGCACGACCGGGCCGGGGGCGGCGTCGATCGCGGCGACGACGGTGGCGAGCTGCTCGTCCAGGGTGGTCGACGGGGTGGCGGGCAGGGTCAACGGCTGCGGCTGGTGGCCGAGTTCGCGCAGGGCGGGGGCCACCGCGTCCCAGGCGGTGCCGTCCAGCCAGAGGCCGCCGATGAGCAGGATGTGCATGGTGAGCTCCCGAAGCAGAGGAAGAGGTGCGGGTGTGATCACCAGGCTAGGAGCGGTTCAGGACGATCGGCTTCCTGATTGCGATGCGTGCGTGCGAAGCTCTCCGCCGCCCAGCCGGATTCCTGCCGCCCGAAGCCTCAACTCGATCAAAAGCAAAGCGAGTTGATGCCGATCCCGCCCCGTTGCGCCACTCGTGCGATGAGGCAACAACACATCAATATTGTCACATAATGTAGCCCACCGTGCGCATAGCGTGAGCGCATGAGACTCCCACACCCTCTCCTGCAGGCAGCGTGCGCCGCTGCTCTGAGTTCCGGTCTGGCCCTGGCCGCTCCCGCCGGCGCGGCCCTGACCCTCCCGTCCGCCGTCGTGGGCCCCGACGGGACGGTGGACTTCGCGTTCACCGGCAGCCCCGAGTCCGTCACCGTGCCCGACGACGTGTGCCAGGTCGAGGTGACCGCGTACGGCGGCGCCGGCGGCGAGGCGGTCTACGGGTCGCCCGGCGGCCTGGGCGGCGAGGTGCTCGCGACGTTGGACGTCCACAGCGGCCAGCTGCTGACCGTGAACGTGGCCGGCGCCGGCAGTGGCGGCAGCCTGGCCGACGGCAGCCTGCCGCACGGCGGCTACGGCGGCGGCGGTGAGGGCGGCGCCTACAACAGCATGCCGTCACCGGGCAACGGGGCCATCGCGGCGGGCGGCGGCGGGGCGACCACCGTCGCCCTCGACAGCGCCACGGTCGTCGTCGCGGGCGGCGGGGGCGGCGGCGCGGGCAGCTTCTCCGACGACGGCAGCGGCGCGGGTGGCGCGGGCGGCCAGAGCGGTGAGAACGGCCTGACGTCCGCCGCCCCGGGTTCCGGCCAGGGCGGCGCGTCCGGCGGCGCGGGCGGGGCCGGCGGGGCGGGCGGGACTCCGGCCTACGCCGGTGACACGCCCGGCGTGGCCGGTGGCTCCGCGAGCGGCATGAACGGCGGCGACGGCGCGCTCAACGTCGGCGACCCCCACATGGGCACCGGCGGCGGCGGGGGCGGCGGCGCCCACGGCGGCGGCGCGGGCGGCTCGTCCACCGGCGGCACGAGCCAGGGCGGAGGTGGCGGAGGCGGTTCCAGCCTCGGCCCCGCCGGCGCGGTGTTCGCCACCGGCGTCCGGGTCGGCGACGGCGCGGTCCGGCTCCAGTGGCTGCCGTGCGGCCCCACTCCCAGCCCGTCACCGACCCCGACCCCGACCCCGACCCACACCCACCCCGAGCCGACCCACACCGGCCCCGCCCTCCCCGAGACCGGATCGCCCTCCGTCGGCCCGCTGGCCACCGCCGCCGCACTGGCGGCCGCCGCCGGTGCCGCCCTGCTCCACCGAAGCCGGAGCCGCCGCCGCCACTGACCGGCGTCAGCGCTGCCCCAAGGAACGACGAGAGCCCGCCCCGCCGACCGGGGACGGGCTCTCGCCGCGGAACACTAGGCTGCCGGACGTGGAGAACGAGACGGCGACCAGCCCCACCGCCCGCGCGCTGCGCACGCTGGAGATCCTGCGGGCCCGGCCGGGGACCACCTCGGAGGAGCTGGCGGAGCGGCTCGGGGTGACCGACCGGGCGGCGCGGCGGTACGTGGCGATCCTGCGGGAGGCCGGCATTCCGGTGGAGTCGGAGCGCGGCCCGTACGGCGGGTACCGGCTGCGGCGCGGGACGCGGCTCGCGCCGGTGGCGTTCACGCAGGCGGAGGCGCTGGGGCTGGTGATGGCGGTGCTGGACGGGCGTCCGGCGGCCGCGGAGCCGGGCGACCCGGTGGGGTCGGCGCTGGACAAGGTGGTGCGGGTGCTGCCGGAGGAGGTCGGGCGGCAGGCGGCGGCGCTGCGCGAGCACGCGGCGGCCGCGCCGGACCGGTGGGCGGTGTACGCCGACCCGGCGTTGACGAACACGCTGGTGGAGGCGGTGGCGGCGCGGCGGCGCGCGGTGATCACGTACCGGGGCGAGGGCGGCGTCGAGCGGCGGGCGGAGGTGGATCCGTGGGCGGTGGTGGTGCGCCGGGCCCGCTGGTACCTGCTGGGCCACTCGCACCGGGTGGACGCGGTGCGCACCTTCCGGATCGACCGGATGGTGGCGGTGGAGGAGACCACGACGGGCTTCCGGATGCCGGACGACCTGGACCCGGTCGCCCTGCTGGAGGCCCGTCTCGGCGCGGGCTGGGCCTACCCGACGCAGGTGCTGTTCGACGCCCCGCTGGCCGAGGTCGCCCCGTGGATCGGCGCCACGATGGGCCGGCTGGAGGCGTCGGGCGACCGCTGCGTGCTGCACGGCAGCACGCGCAACCCGGCGATGTACGCGCAGGAGTGGCTGGCCGCCGTGCCGTACGACTTCCGGGTGCTGGGCGGCCCGGAGCTGCGGTCGGCGGTGGCTGCGGCAGCGGCCCGGCTGGCCGCCGCCGTGGCGCCGCCCGGGGTCAGTCGGTCAGCGCCAGCTTGACGCCGAAGCCGAGCACGGCGGTGCCGGTGATCCGGTCGAGCAGGCGGCGTGCGGCGGGGTGGCGCAGCCAGCCGCGCAGGGTGTGCGCGAAGCCGATCAGCACGGCGGACCACAGGGTGCCCTCAACAACGTGCACGGAGGTGAGCAGCACCCCGGCGGGCAGGTGCGGGGCGCCGGCGGGGATGAACGGGGGCAGCACGGCGACGTAGAACACGCCGACCTTCGGGTTGAGCAGGTTGGTGACCGTGCCGCGCCGCCAACCGGCCCACAGGCCACCGCCGCCGGGCGTCTCGTCCGGCCCGTCCGGGGTGGCCTGCGACCGCTTGCGGAGCAGTTGGACGCCCATCCACAGCAGGTAGCAGACGCCGGCCCAGCGCAGTGTCTCGTAGGCGACGCGGGAGGCGGTGAGCAGCACGCTGAGGCCGGCGGCGGAGGCGGTGCCCCAGATCATCGTGCCGGTCTGGATGCCGAGGACGACGCCCCAGGCGCGGCGGCGCTGTCCGAGGGCGGCGGTGCGCAGGATGAGGGCGGTGTCGACGCCGGGGGTGAGGGTGAGCAGGCCCACCACGAGCGCGAAGGAGGCGAGGGGGGCGGCCATGACGGTCAGGTCCATGGGCTGTCAGTCTACGGCGCGGGCCCGCCCGTGCCCCCAACGGGTCGGTGCGGCGCGGCCGTTGTTCCGTCGGCCGCGCCGCACCGGGTGTCCGCCGAGCCGTCAGCCCGCGTCGATCCGGGCGCTCAGGCGGAGCAGGCCGGGGCTGATCCGGCCGAGCAGGCGGGCGGCCTTGGCCTCGACGGTGACGGGGACGACGGCCTTGCCGGTGCGCACGGCGCGGACGATCTCGGCGGCGACCTTCTCGGGCGGGAAGCCGCGGCGGGCGTACATCTTGGAGACCCGGGCCTGCTTGGCGGCCTGTTCGTCGGCGCCGAGGCCGGAGAAGGTGGTGGTGCGGGTGATGTTGGTGTTGACGATGCCGGGGCAGATGGTGGAGACGCCGATCCGGTGCGGGGCGAGTTCGGCCCGCAGGCAGTCCGACAGCATGAACACCGCGGACTTCGAAGTGGCGTACGCGGCAAGGACTTTGGACGGCAGGTAGGCGGCGGCGGAGGCCAGGTTGACGATGTGCCCGCCCTGGCCGTGGTCGACCATCAGCTGCCCGAAGGCACGGCTGCCGTGGATGACACCCCACAGGTTGACGTCCAGGACGCGCCGCCACTCCTCCTCGGTGGTCTCCAGGAACGTCCCGGAGTGGCCGATGCCGGCGTTGTTGACGACCACGTCGGGCACGCCGAAGTCGGCGGTGACCTGCTTGGCGAAGGCGTCCACGGCCGCGCCGTCGCTGACGTCCACCTGGTACGCGCCGGACTTGACGCCGGACAGCGCGCACAGTTCGGCGGTGCGCTGCGCGGCGGGCAGGTCGCGGTCGCAGACCACCACCCGGGCGCCCTGGTCGGCGAAGGCCAGCGCGGTGGCCCGGCCGATGCCGCTGCCGCCGCCGGTGACGACCACCAACTCGCCGCTGCCGACCGGCTCCTGGCGCAGTGCGCCGTGGTCGCGGGCGACGAACTCGCGGATCATGCCGGCCACCGTCGGGCCCTTCTCCAGCAGCGCGGACCAGTGGGTGGCGTTCAGGGTGCGGCGGGTCAGCCGGGGCACCCAGCGCTCCAGGCCCTCGGAGAGGAACTCCGAGACGTAGCGGTCGCGTTGCAGGCTGATCAGCTGGACGGGCACCTCGGTGTGGCGTTCGCGCGGACTGGCCATCGAGGGGCGCATGTTGGCGCGGTACAGCTCGATGCCGTGCACGGCGTCCTTGGCGAGGGTGCGCTGCGGGTGGCCGGGCCGGGGGCGGACGGCCTCCAGGTCGCTGAGCACCTTGGGCCACAGCCGGGCCAGGCCGAGCTTCCAGGCGGCGGGCGCGAGCACCGGCAGGTGGAACAGGCCGATGTACCAGGAGTGCAGGCCCTGGCGCAGCAGTTGGGACACGTGCCGGGGCGTCGGGCGGCGCAGCCGGTGCCGGATCCAGTGGCCCATGTGGTCCAGGCACGGCCCGGACATGGTGGTGTAGCTGGCGATCCGCCGGTACGAGCCGGGGGCGGTGACGGCCTCCCAGGACTGCACGCTGCCCCAGTCGTGCGCCACCACGTGCACCTGCCGGTCGGGGCTGACGGCGTCGGCGACGGCGAACAGGTCCTGGCCGAGCAGTTCCAGCCGGTAGTCCTCCCGCCGGGCGGGCACGCCGGAGGCGCCGGAGCCCCGGGTGTCGTAGCGCACCACGTGGTGGTCGGCGGCCAGGTCGGCGGCGACGTCGTCCCAGACGCTGTGGTCGTCCGGGTAGCCGTGCACCAGCAGCACGGTGGGACGGGTCGGGTCGCCCTGCTCGTAGACGGCGAGTTCCAGCCCGCCGGAGTCGACGGTGCGGCGACGGATCTCGGTGCTGCGGCCGGTCATACGGTGCCCTCCTGGAGTGCCCAGCGCCGCACGTGCGGCAGGTCGTCGTCGAGCCAGTACACATCCTCCTCGGTGACCACGAGGAGTTCCTCGAACTTGATGCCCACCTCGCGGAATCCGATGTGCGGCTCCACCGCCCACAGTCCGGGCGTCGGCGCGTGGCGGGAGGCGCGGCCGCCGGCCCACAGCGGGGAGCGTCCTTCCAGGCGTTCCTTGACCAGCTCGCGCCCGAGGGTCTGCAGGGTGCGCACGCCGAAGCCGAACAGGTTCACCCCGGCCGGTCCGCGCGCGGTCGTCCTGGTCACCTGGTGGCCGATCACCCGACCGGGGTACACCTGGTGCCGGTTGTCGTAGCCGTGCTCGGCGATCTGCGCGTCCACGGCCGCGTACACCTCGGCGAGCGTCCTGCGGGCCTTCACCTCGCGCAGGATCAAC
The DNA here is from genome assembly GCF_053602195.1 of Kitasatospora sp. NPDC004531. NCBI lineage: Bacteria > Bacillati > Actinomycetota > Actinomycetes > Kitasatosporales > Streptomycetaceae > Kitasatospora > Kitasatospora sp. NPDC004531. The sequence continues at coordinate 22,248 of NZ_JBSGDD010000015.1, forward strand.
TCCCGGTACGCCTTGAGGTCCTGGGCGAGGCGGTCCCACACCGGGTTCTCGCCGACCTTGCCGCCGTACCCGATGTCGGCGGTGTAGCCGTCCACCACCGGCGCGCAGTCCAGCACGTACGGCATGCCCTCCTTCAGCACCCGCGAGCCCGCGAAGAACTGCAGCGGGGTGTGGAAGTGCCGGAACGCGGTGCGGTCGCCGAACCAGGCGAACGGCACGTGGAAGAAGTCCTGCACGCCCGCCCGCACCAGGGCGCGCCGCAGCTGCGCCGTGGCCTGGCGCTCCGTCACGCCCGGCTCGATCCACGCCGCGACCTGCTCCGCGCAGTGGTAGGCCAGCTGCTGGACCTCCCGGAACTTCGCCAAGTCCTGTTCGCTGTACGGGAATCGGGGCATCTTCTCGGCGGCCATCGACTACACCTCCAGGACGAGGGTCTCGCCCTCGGCGGCTCGGGACACGCACGGCAGCACCAGGCCCTCGGCCCGCTGCTCCTCGGTCAGCCTGCGGTCGCGGTGCTCGGGCGTGCCCGACACCACCTTCAGCACGCACGTGCCGCAGAAACCCTGCTTGCAGGAGTAGGCCAGGTCCGGCTTCAACTCCCTTGCCACGTCCAGCGCGGAGCGGTCCGCCGGGACGGTCACCGGCTCGCCGTCCCCGCCCAGCCGGATCGCGAACGGCCGGCCGTCGACGATCGGCGCGGCGCCGAACCGCTCGAAGTGCAGCGCCGCCGCGGGCGAGGCGTCGAACGCCCGCTGCACCGCGCCCAGCATCGGCGCCGGCCCGCACACGTACACGGCGGCGCCCCGCGCGGCGTGCGACAGCAGCTCGGCGGCGTCCGGGACGCCGTGCACGTCGTCGGTGCGCAGCTCCACCCGGGACGGGTCGAGGGCCTTCAGCTCGGCGGAGAACGGGAGCGCGTCGGCCGTGCGGCCGGTGTGGATCAACTTCCAGTCGATGCCCGCGAGTTGGGCGGCGCGTGCCATCGGCAGCAGCGGCGTGACGCCGATCCCGCCGGCCAGGAAGAGCACCTGCGGCTCCCCGCAGAACGCGAAGCCGTTGCGCGGCCGGCGCACCCGCAGCCGCACGCCCACGTGCAGCTCGTCGTGGACCTCCACCGACCCGCCGCCGCCGTCCGCGATCCGCCGCACCGCGACCCGGTACACGTACCGGTCGGCCGGATCGCCGCACAACGAATAGTGGCGCTCACGCCCCGAGGGCAGCGTCACCAGCACCCGCGCACCCGGCTGCCACGACGGCAGCAGACCACCCGACGGATCGGCGAGCCGCAACTCGACCACGTCCTCGGCGACCACCTGGTGCGACGTCACCACCAGGTACAGCGGGGGCACCGGCCGCGACTCCGCCTGCCGCGGGCTCCGCCGCAACCCCGGCCGCCCCAACACCCCCGAGTACCAGTCACCGAACGCGGTCAACCGCGCGAACATCCGATCGACCCGAGGACGGCCGTACAGGTCCGGCGGCAGGGTTTCGAGATCCATGGGGGTGCGACTCCGGGGACGTTGGGACCGGGGACTTGTGGGTGCGAAGAGCAGGAGGGTGCGAAGACAGGGAGAGCGGTTGGCTGCGAAACCAGGGGCGCGGGGAACTGCGCGACAAGCGCAGACCACGTCCGCAAGGTCGCGATCAAGTGCAAGTCATTGCCCTGCGTCGCGATCTTGCCGTCGGATACGTTCCCCTTCGCGCAGTTCCCCGCGCCCCTGGTTGTGCGCTCCCTGGTTCTCGCGCCCTGTCAGTGAGCCGCAGCAGCCCTCGCCGCAGGCGACTTGGCCAGGTACGCGAGCGCCTGCGAGGAGCTGCCCTCGTTGGTGGGGTGGTAGCTCGGGGCGAAGTAGCGCAGCGCCGAGCGGACGAACCGGGCGGGTTCGGGGAGCAGTCCCCGCTTCGCGGCCTTGTGGTACTCGCGCCAGGTCGGCACCAGCCGGCCGCCCAGGCCGGGATCGGCGGCGAGCAGGAACCGGGCCCCGCGGATCCACAGGTGGATCAGCAGCGGGCCGGAGACCGCCATGCCGCGGATGCGGCGCAGGTATCCGGGGTCGAGGTGGCGCATCAAGTCGTAGGCGACGCTGCGGTGTTCGACCTCTTCCGCGCCGTGCCAGCGCAGCAGGTCGACCATGGTGGGGTCGGCCTTGGCGCGGTCGAGGCCGGGCGAGTTGAGCGCCCAGTCGCCGAGGAACGCGGTGAAGTGCTCGATCGCGGCGATGAAGGCGACCCGTTCGATGATGTTCTCGCGGCGCTTGCGGGCGCTCAGCCCGGGCTTGTCGCCGAGGACGCGGCGGAACAGCCAGCTGATCTGCCGGACGTACGGCCTGGGGTCGAGGCCCTGGCCGAGCAGGTGGTCGAGGACTTCCTGGTGGGCCTCGGCGTGGATCGCCTCCTGGCCGATGAACCCGAGCACCTCTTCGCGCAGTTGGTCGTCCCGGATCAGCGGCAGCGCCTCCTTGAACACCTTGACGAACCAGCGTTCGCCTTCGGGGAGCAGCAGGTGCAGGACGTTGATGGTGTGGGTGGCCATCGGCTCGTCGGGGATCCAGTGCATGGGCAGCCGCGACCAGTCGAAGTGGACGTCGCGGGGTTCGAGGACGAGGTTGTCGTGCACGGACGCGGGCTGCCCGGGCCGGAGGCTGCGGGAGGGGGTGGTGCGCGGCATGGGGGTGCCTCCTGTACCTGCGACGGGGGGTTGACGGGCGGCGGGCCGGCCTTCGGGGGGTCTCGGTGGACCCGTGGGCACAGGGGCAAACTACTCGCGGGTATCGAGCTCGACAAGGGTTTCGACGAGTCTTATCAACATTGAGTCTAATAAGCCGCTCGATAGGGTGACCCGGAGCCACCCGTGGAGGGACCGTGACCGACCGCACCGCACCCGGCCCGCTGGTGCGGGCCCTGATCGCCCACCCCGTCCTCGCCGCCGCCGACTACCCCGCCCCGGATCCGGACGCCTCCGCCGACCCGGCCGCGCTCTTCACCGCCTGGCTGCTGGACGCCCTCGCCGCCGGCGTCCCCGACGCCCAGGTGATGACGCTGTCCACCGTCGACGCCGAGGGCCGCCCGGACGCCCGGGTGCTCGTCCTGCGGAACGTCGACGCGGCCGCCGGCGCCTGGCACTTCTGGACCGAGCCCGACTCCCCGAAGGCCCGTCAGTTCACCGCCCGCCCGGACGCCGCGCTCACCGTCTACTGGCCCGGCCCCGGCCGCCAGGTCCGCCTCCGCGGCCCCGTCCGCCCCGCCCCCGCCTGCCCCACCCCCTCCCCCGCCCTCCGTTGCTACGCCCTCCACGCCACCACCGCCGACTTCTGGCAGGCCGCCCCCGACCGCGACCACCAGCACCTCCACCTCACCCGCACCCCCACCACCTGGACCACCACCGGCTGGACCCCCACCACCACCCCGGGCTGACCGCCGCCCGCAGTCCGCGGCGCGGTCACCCCGCAAGTAGTCGCCGCAGCCAGTCCCGGCGGGCCGCCGCTGCTGTGCGGGTGATGGCGGCGTGTGGGGCGAGGGTGTCGAAGCCGTGGAACGCGCCGGGCCAGACGTGGAGTTCGGCGTTGGCGCCGCACTGCCAGAGGGTGTTGGCGTAGGCCACCACCTCGTCGCGGAAGGTCTCGGCGGAGCCGACCTCCAGGTAGGCGGGTGGGAGGCCCGCGAGTGCGGTGGCGCGGGCAGGGGCGGCGTACGGCGGGAGGTCGGGCGCACCGCGGCGGGGGCCGAGGGCGGCGGTCCAGGCGGTGGCGTTGGAGGTGGCGTCCCAGGTGTCGCGGCCGGCGAGCTGGCGGCTGGAGGCGGTGTCGCCGCGGTCGTCGAGCATGGGGCTGAGCAGGAGTTGGCCGATCGCCCGCGGGCCGCCCTCGTCGCGCAGCAGCAGGGCGAGGGCCGCGGCGAGGCCGCCGCCGGCGCTCTTGCCGGCCAGGATCACCCGTTCGGGGTCGATTCCGAGCCGGTCGGCGTCGGCCAGGGTCCGGTGCAGGGCGTCCCGGCAGGCGTGCAGCGGCCGCGGGTACCGGGCGGCGGGCGCGAGCGGGTACTCGGCGGAGACCACGGCGAGGCCGAGGGGCTGCGCCAACTCCCGTAGCACGCGCGGTAGTACGGCGTACGCGTTGCCGCCGATCAGCCCGCCTCCGTGCAGGTAGTACAGGACCGGCAGCCGCCCGCCGGCCCCGGCCGGTCGCGCCCACACCACGCCGTCCCCCGCGCCGGCCTCGAACCGGCCGCCGGCCGTCAACTCCGGTACGCCGGGCCGTGGTCGCGCCGCCGCGTCCGCCCGCTGCCAGTGCGGCAGCCGCTCCGGCGTCAACGGCGCCGGTGTGCCGCCCCGGGCGGCCAGCGCCGCCGCCAACTCCGGGTCCAGGTGGGCCTCGTGCATCTCCCGCGTTCCCCCATCGAAATGTGACGGACTGTCGGACAAGCGTGCACCCTGGAGGCGCAGCAGTGGAGCGAGCAGGAGGAGTGGCGCGAAGTGGGCGGCGAACAGCGGGCGTTGCGGGTCGTGGTGACCGGCGGCGGTACGGGCGGGCACACGTATCCGGCGTTGACGGCGGTGCGGGCGTTGCAGGGGCGGCTGGCGGCCGAGGGCCGGGCGGTGGACGTGCTGTGGGTGGGGACGGCGAAGGGGCTGGAGGCGCGGGTCGCGCCGGCGGAGGGGATCAGGTTCGAGCCGGTGGCGACGGGGAAGGTGCGGCGGTCGGGCAATCCGCTGAAGCTGCTGTCGCCGGCGAACGTGCGGGACATGCTGCGGGTGCCGTGGGGCGCGGTGCAGGCGCGGTCGCTGATCCGGCGGTTCGGGCCGGACGTGGTGCTGGCGACGGGCGGGTACGTGGCGGTGCCGGTGGGCCTGGCCGCCCGCTCGTGCCGGGCCCCGCTGGTGGTGCACGAGCAGACGGTGCGGCTGGGGCTGGCGAACCGGGTGCTGGCGCGGGCGGCGACCCGGGTCGCGGTCTCCTCGGAGTCGACGCTGCCGCTGCTGCCGGCCTCCGCGCGCGGCACGGCGGCGGTGACGGGCAATCCGGTCCGCCCGGCGGTGCTGTCCGGGCAGCCGGACAAGGCGGTGGCGGCGCTCGGGCTGTACGGCTTCGACCGTTCGCTGCCGACGGTGTACGTGACGGGCGGCGCGCAGGGTTCGGCGCAGATCAACGACCTGGTGTCCGGCGTCCTGCCGTGGCTGCTGGAGCGGGCGAACGTCGTCCACCAGTGCGGGCCGGCGAACGAGGCCGACCTGAACGCCCGGGCGTCGAGGATCCCCGCCGACCTGATGGGCCGCTACTACCTGACCGGCTTCATGGGCGCCGAGCTGCCGGACGTGCTGGCGCTGGCGGACGTGGTGGTCAGCCGCAGCGGCGCGGGCACCCTCGCGGAGCTGACGGCGCTCGGCAAGGCGGCCGTTTTCGTGCCGCTGGCCTCCGCGGCGGGCAACGAACAGGCCCACAACGCCGCCCACTTGGAGCAGGCGGGGGCGGCCGTCGCGCTGCTCGGGGCGGTCGCGCCGGACGATCTGCGGGCGGCGCTCGGGCCGCTGCTGGAGGACGGTGCGCGGCGGGCGGCGATGGCCGCGCGGGCCCGCGAGCACGGCCGTCCGGACGCGGCGGAGCGGCTGGTGGACGTCCTGCTGTCGGTGGCCCGGCGCGGCTGACGGCTGAGGACCCCTCAGGCCCGGAAGGTGCGGCGGTAGGTGTCCGGCGGCACGCCGACGGTGCGCCGGAAGTGGCGGCGCAGGGTGGTGGAGGTGCCCAGGCCGGAGGCCGCGGCGACGGTGTCGACGCTGTCGTCGGTGGTCTCCAGGAGTTCCTGGGCGCGCCGGATCCGCTGCGTCAGCAGCCACTGCAGCGGGGTGGTGCCGGTCACCGCGTGGAAGTGGCGGGTCAGCTGGCGGGCGCTCAGGTTCGCCCGGCGGGCCAGGTCCTCGACGGTGAGCGGCTGATCCAGCCGGCGCATCGCCCACGGGAGCAGCTCGGCCAGCGGGTGGTCGTCCCGGGCGGGCACCGGGGTGGTGACGAACTGCGCCTGCCCGCCTGCCCGGTGGGGCGGGACGACCAGGCGGCGGGCGGCCGCGTTGGCGGCCGCCGGGCCGTGGTCGCGGCGGACCAGGTGCAGGCACAGGTCCATCGCCGCGCTCTTGCCGGCGGACGTGAGGACCCGGCCGTTGTCGACGTAGAGCACGTCCGGGTCCACCTCGACGCGGGGGTGGCGGCGGGCCAGTTCGGCGGTGTGCGCCCAGTGCGTGGTCGCGCGCAACCCGTCGAGCAGGCCGGCGGCGGCGAGCGCGAACGCGCCGGTGCACAGCGAAACCACCCGTGCGCCTGACGCGTGGGCGGCGCGCACCGCCTCGACGAGTGCGGCCGGCGGGTCCTGGTCGACGTCCGCGAGGGCGGGGACGATCACGGTGTCGGCGTCCGCCAGCCGGTCGAGCCCGCGGTCCGGCTCCAGCAGGAACCGCCCCACCCGGACGGCGTGCGGGCCGCACACCCCGAGGTCGTACCAGGGGCCCGGCACCGCGTCCGGGCGCGAGCCGAACACCTCCTGGGCGAGGGCGAGTTCGAAGTGCAGCATGCCGTCGGTGGCGGCGATCGCGACGGAGTGCACGGCGGGGACCATGTCGGGAATTGTACGGGTCGTGTCGTTCCGGACACTGGGCCTCGCGGGCCGGACGGGAGAGGCTCTTCCCCGTCGGACCATTTCGAACGGGCGGGAGCAGGCGGCATGGAGTCGGGCAGGGTGGTGGCGGTGTACGGCGCGTACGGGCACACCGGGCGGTTCGTGGTGGCGGAGTTGCACCGGCGCGGGTACCTCCCGCTGCTGGTCGGCCGCGACCGGCACAAGCTGCGGGCGCTGGCCCTGGACTGGCCGCAACTCCCCGTCCGGGCCGCCTCGGTGGACGATCCGGCGGCGCTCGACGGCGCGCTGCGCAACGCCGCCGCCGTGATCAACTGCGCGGGGCCGTTCGCCACCACGGCCGCCCCGCTGATCGACGCGGCGCTGCGGGCCGGCCTCCCCTACGTCGACGTGGCGGCCGAGATCGAGGCCAACCTCGACACCTTCGCCCGCTTCGCGGACCGCGCCCGCGCGGCGGGCACCCCGGTGGTCCCGGCGATGGCCTTCTACGGCGGCCTCGGCGACCTGCTGGTGACGGCCGCCATGGGCGACTGGACGGCGGCGGACGAGGCGCACATCGCCTACGGCCTGAGCAGCTGGCACCCCACGGCCGGCACGCTCGCCGCGGGCGCGGTCTCGGCGCGGCGGCGGGGCGGGCGCCGGGTCCGCTTCACCGGAGGCCGGCTGGAGCACCACGACGACGCCCTGCCCACCCTCGACTGGCACTTCCCCGCCCCGCTGGGCCCGCAGCCCGTGCTCGGCGGCTTCACCATGGCCGACGTGGTCACCGTCCCCAGCCACCTGGACATCCCGGAGGTGCGCACCTACATGACCGCGAACGCCGCCGCCGACCTGTCCGCCCCCGACGCCGCACCGCCGACCGCCGTCGACGAACACGGCCGCTCCGCGCAGACCTTCACCGTCGACGTGCTGGTCCGCTCCGGCGCCGCCGCACGCCGCGCCTGCGTCACCGGCCGCGACATCTACGCCGTCACCGCCCCCCTCGCGGTGGAGGCCGTCGACCGCGTCCTCACCGCCCGCACCCGCACCACCGGCGTCGCCTCCGCCGGCGCGATCTTCGACGCCCCGTCCTTCCTGCACGCCCTGTCCGCGCACCTCTCCCCGCGGTTCGGCTGACCGCGGCTCACCCGGCCTCCTCCTCCCAGGGGAGGTCGGCCGGGCGGCGGTGCCACCACCAGCCGCGCGCCGCGAGGGCGGATCGGGGCAGGCCGAGGGCCGCGGCCAGGGCGGTGCCGCCGTCGTCGACGGTGAGGCGGCGGTAGGCGGCGTCGAGTCGGGCGAGGAGGGCGGGGGCGGCCTCCGGGGCGGCTGTGCGCAGCGCGGCGTCCAGGCGGTCGCGCAGGAGGAGGCTCTCCTCGTAGAGGGAGGCCGGGTACCAGGCGTAGGGTGGCCAGCCCTGTGCCATCCGGGCCGAGAGGCTCTCCCAGCTCCACAGGTCGGCCACGAGGAGTCGGATCTCGTTCGCGTCCCGGTGCGGGAGGGCGGCCTCGAATTCCTCGGTGACGGGGGTCTCGGTGCGGAAGGCGCGGATCGCCTCCGGGAACCGCTTCACGGGAATGCCCGGCAGGCCGGTGACCGGTGCGTCGACGGCGTCGACGACGTGATCGCCGCCGTCCTCGTCGGGTGCGTACAGGCGGGCCCGCGCGGTGTTTCCCTGCGGGTCGGCGACCCAGTACGCGCTCGGGTCGACGCTCGGGTCGGGGTACAGGACGGGCTGCTGGAGCCGCCGGGCGAGGGAGATCGCGAGGTCGGGCTCGGCGGGCCGGCCCGGGACGCCGTCGGCGAGGGAGATGTCGAGCAGCAGCGACGTGTCGCCGCTGGTCGGGCGGAACTCGCAGATCACCTGCGCGTCCCAGTCGCGCGCCGCCGTCTCGTCGGAGTGGACCACGTCGACGGTCGCGGCCGGCACGGCGAACTCCTCGGCCAGCGCCGGCTTCAGCTGTTCCGGGCGCAGCGGCCCGGCCAGCAGGATGTTGTAGCTCATGGACAGAACCCCCTGTACGAACAGGCTAGCGGGGCAGGTGGTTTGCCGCGCCCGCCTCGATCAGCAGGGCGCAGTAGACGAACTCGACGGCGGAGCGGCCCATCGGGTCGGGGACGTCGCGGTCGTGGTCGAGGTAGAGCCGCATCTCGGTGGCGCTGTCGGGGCCGACCAGGGCGTGCAGCCGGTCCAGCACGGCGTGGTCCATGGCGAGCACCAGGTCGGCCCACTCGATCAGCTCCGCCGTGACGCGGGTGGGCCGGTGGCCGGTCAGGTCGTAGCCGAGGACGTTCGCCACGGCGGCCATCTCGGGGTGCGCCTCCTGCCAGGCGCCGACCAGCCCGGCGGAGCGCACCTCGACGGCCGCGCCGCCGAGATCGGCGAGGACGCGTGCGGCGAACGGGCTGCGGCAGTAGTTGCCGAGGCAGACGGTGAGGATGCGCCTGGTCATCGGGGCTCCCGTGGTCGGGCGGGGGTGCGGTCGGTGTGATCCTCCGCCGTCGTGCCCGGCCCGGGCCACCGCGGAACACCGAAGGCGGTACGCCGCCGCGACATTTGTCCAAGACCGGCCGCCGGACCGCCGCGCATCATCGCTGCCATGAACGACTTCTCGCGCGGTGGCGCGCACGGCATGCACGTGGTCTGCGACGGTCCGGAGCAGGCGCCGCCGGTCCTGCTCGTCCACGGGTCGGGGGCGGCCGGCGCGTTCTGGGGCCCGGTGGCGAAGGTGCTCGCCGCGCACCACCGGGTGATCACGGTCGACCTGCCGGGGTGCGGCCGCTCCCCGCAGTGGCCGCCGTACGACGTGCCGGTACAGGCCGGGCGGGTGGCGGCGGTGCTCGACGGGCTGGGGGTGGGGCCGGTGGTCGCGGTCGGGCACTCCAGCGGCGGGTACGTCGGCACGGCGCTCGCCGAGCAGCGGCCGGACCTGGTGCGCTCGCTCGCCATGGTCAGCACCGGCCCGGCCGTGGACGCGCTGCTCCCGGAGCCGTTGCTGCTGCGGCTGCTGCTCGCCCCGCCGCTGGGGCCGCTACTGTGGGCGCTGCGCACCGACGCGGTGCTCCGCAAGGGGCTGGCGTCGGTCGCCGCCCGCCCGGTGGAGATCCCGGACGAGGTGGTGGCCGGGGTGCGGCCGATCACGTACCGGACGTTCCGCGCGGTGCTGCGCGCCAACGAGGCGTACCTCCGCGAGCGCGCGGTGCCGGAGCGGCTGGCGCCGCTCGGCCTGCCCGGCCTGGTGGTCTTCGGCGACGCCGACCCCCGCTGGGACCCGTCCTCGGCGCACCGGTACGACGCGGTGGCGCGGGTGGTGATGCTGCCCGGCGTCGGGCACCTGCCCCCGCTGGAGGCGCCCGGGCCGACCGCCGAGCTGCTGCTGGGCTTCGCCGCCGCCGACCGATAGCCGTACTGCTCTAGGGTCTGTCCGGCCGATCTTGCCGGGCGCGCGACGCCGGATCATCCCGCCTGGAAGCACCGGCCAAACATCCAAGTACACCCAGTACGAGGACGTTCGTCCGGCACTCCCAGCCGGGCGCGGAATGGGGGCACCTCCCGGCCCCCAAGGGCCGGGGGAGCCGCGCGCTGATCCGACAAGATCGACCGGACAGACCCTAGGATTTCGAAGTGACGTCACTCCCGGCTCCGCCCGTCTGGTCCGCCGTGGACATCGCGGTGCCGCCCCCGTCGTCCGGGCGGCTGCCGGGCGTCAGCATGGCCGGGTTCCGGCAGCGCGCCCCGCAGGCGGTGGGGATCACGATGGTCGCGCATCCGGCGGTGACGCTGCTCGTCGACCTCAGCGGCGGGCGGGCGCGGGACGACCGGGGCATCGTCTACGACGCGCAGGGCCGGCGTGCGCGGGGCAGTGTCGTCGTCGGGCTGCTCCCGGGGGAGGTCCGGGCGGCGGGCCGGGGGGTGGACTGCCTGCAGATCCGCCTGGACCCGGTCGCGGCGGCCTCGCTGCTCGGCGCGGGGCCCGGCGGGCCGGTCGCGGCGCTGGAGTCCCTCTGGGGCCGGGACGCGGGGCGGCTGGAGGACCGGCTGCGGGCGGCGGGTTGCTGGGAGGAACGGTTCGCCGTGGCGGCGGACTGGCTCGAACGGCGCCGCGTCGAACGCCCGCGCGTCGACGCGGAGGTGGCCCACGTCTGGCGGCGCACCCTCGTCAGCCGGGGGCGGGCCCGGGTGGAGTCGCTGGCGGACGAGGTCGGCTGGAGCCGGCAGCTGCTGTGGGCCAGGTTCCGCGCCCAGCTGGGCGTCACGCCCAAGCGGGCGGCCCGGCTGGTGCGCTTCGACCACGCCGCCCACCTGCTCGCGCTGGGCCGCGAGGCGGCCGGCGTCGCGGCCGAGAGCGGCTACGCGGACCAGTCCCACCTGCACCGCGAGGTGCGCACGTTCACCGGCCTGACGCCGACGGCGGTGGCGGCCGCGCCCTGGCTCGCCGTGGACCCCACCGCCTGGCCGGGCTCCGTGCCCGCCCCCGCTCGTGGCTCCCGCTGAACGCCCCCCGCACTGCCTAGCATCGCCCGGGGGACCAACGCCGTCGAAACCACCGGGAGCCCTCGTGGGAATCGTCACCGCCAACCTGGCCGTCTCGCTGGACGGTTTCACCGCCGGACCGGACCAGAGCCTGGAGCACCCGTTCGGCCCGGGGGTGCGGGAGCCGCTGACCTCCTGGATGTGGGAGACCGACCGGCCCGACCGCGAGCAGGACGCGCACCTGCTCGGCGCGCTGCACGCCAACACCGGCGCGCACATCATGGGCCGCAACATGTTCGGGCCGGGCCGGGGCGCCTGGGACGAGACCTGGACGGGCTGGTGGGGGCCCGAACCGCCGTACCACGCACCGGTGTTCGTGCTCACCCACCACCCCCGCAAGCCGCTGCCGATGGGCGGCGGCACCACCTTCGAGTTCGTCACGGACGGCATCGAGGCGGCCCTCGACCGGGCCCGGGCCGCCGCCGGCGAGCAGGACGTGGAGATCGCCGGCGGCGCGTCCACCGTCCGCCAGTACCTGCGGGCCGGGCTGCTGGACGAGCTCGTGCTGCACCTGGTGCCGGTGGTCCTCGGCCTCCGGGCGGGCGAACGCCTCCTCGACGGCGTCCGCGCCACCCTGGAGCCGGTCGAGGTGATCCCGTCCCAGACCGTCACGCACCTGCGCTACCGGGTGCTCGACGCGAAGCCGAACTAGCTACGCAGGATGGCGAGTTGGCCGGTGGCCCGGGTCATCGCCACGTACCGGTCGACGGCGCCCTCGATGCCCTCGCCGAAGGCCTCCGGGTCGATCAGCACGACCAGGTCGAACTCCAGGCCCTTGACGAGTTCGGGGGTCAGCGAGCGCACCCGGGGCAGGCCGGGCCAGGCCGGGTCGCCGATGACGCAGGCGGTGCCCTCGGAGTGGTCGGCCAGCCAGGCCGCGAGCAGCCCGTCGCGGTCGGCGGGGACGCCGTGCAGGACGGGCAGGCCGCTGCGGCGGATCGAGGTCGGGACGTTGGCGTCGGGCAGCGCGGCCCGGATGACGGGCTCGGCCTCGGCCATCACCTCTTCGGGCGTGCGGTAGTTGACGCCCAGCGAGGTGAGGGTGACGCGGTCCAGCCCGGCCCGCTCCAGGCGTTCGGTCCAGGACTCGGTGAAGCCGTGCCGGGCCTGCGCGCGGTCGCCGACGATGGTGAACGACCGGGACGGGCAGCGGGCGATCAGCATCTGCCATTCGGCGTCGGTGAGTTCCTGCGCCTCGTCGACGACGATGTGCGCGAACGGCCCGGCCAGCAGGTCGGGGTCGAGCGGCTCGGGGTCGGCGTGGTCGATCAGCGCGTCGCGCAGGTCGGCGCCGCCCAGCATCATGGTCGCGCCCTCGCCGTCGTCGTCGGCGTTCAGCAGGTGGTCCACGACGCCGTCCATGAGTTCGCGCTCGGCGGCGAGCCGGGCCCGGTGGGCGCGCTGGCGGCGGTCGGCGTCGGTGTCGCCGAGGCGGCGGCGGGCGGCGTCCAGCAGCGGCAGGTCGGCGGCCGTCCAGGCGGCGGGGTCGGTGCGCTGCAGGGTGCGGATCTCCTCGCGGCTCAGCCAGGGCGCGCACAGCCGCAGGTAGGCGGGGACGGTCCACAGGTCGCCGACCAGGTCGGTGGGTTCCAGGATCGGCCAGGCGCGGCGCAGCGCGGTGAGCAGTTCGCGGTCGCGGCGCAGTTCGCGGGCGAGCATCTCGGGCGAGATGCCGTGCTCCTCGTCCTGGAGGGCGTCGGCGTTCCGGTCGATCAGGATGGTGACGAGTTCGTCGAGGATCGTCTCGCGGGCCTCGTTGTGCGGGGTGCCGGGGCCGACGGCGGCGAAGGCCTCGGCCCAGTCCTCGGGCTGGACGGACAGCTCGTACCACTCGATGGCGAGTTTGCAGGCCTCGGTGGGCGGTTCCTCGTAGACCCGCACGGCCCGTTCGATCGCGCCGACCATGCCGGCGGCGGCCTTCAGCCGGGCCACCTCGGGGTCCGGCTCCGCCGGGGCGCCCGCGCCCTCGGGGAGCAGGTCGCGCAGCGTGCAGGTCTGGACGCCCTCCTCGCCGAGGCTGGGCAGCACGTCGGAGACGTAGGCCAGGTAGGGCTGGTGGGGGCCGACGAAGAGCACCCGGCCCTTGCGGTGGCCCAGGCGCGGGTCGGAGTACAGCAGGTGGGCGGTGCGGTGCAGGGCGACGACGGTCTTGCCGGTGCCGGGGCCGCCGTCGACGACCAGGGCGCCGCGCGAGCCGGCCCGGATGATGGCGTCCTGGTCGGCCTGGATGGTGGCGAGGACGTCGCGCATCCGCTCGGAGCGGGCGGAGCCGAGGCCGGCGATGAACGCGGACTGGTCGTCGAGGGCGGCGTGGCCGTCGAGCGCCTCGGCGGTGAACACCTCGTCCCAGTAGTCGCCGATCCGGCCGCGCTGCCAGCGGTAGCGGCGGCGGCTGGTGAGGCCCATCGGGTTGGCGTGGGTGGCGGCGAAGAACGGTTCGGCGGCGGGCGAGCGCCAGTCGATCAGCAGCCGACGGCCGTCGGCGTCGGCGAGGCCCAGGCGGCCGATGTACACGGGTTCGTCCTGGTCGGCGCGGACGATCCGGCCGAGGCACAGGTCGCTGCCGAAGCGGCGCAACGTCCGCAGCCGGGAGGTGAGTCGGTGGATCTCGTTGTCGCGGTCCAGGGCGGCGCGGCCCGCTCCGCCGGGGCTGCGGCGGACCTGGTCGAGGCGGGCGGTCAGGTCGGCGATGTCCTGCTCCAGGGTCGCGGCGACGGCGGCGAAGTGCCGTTCGTCGTCGGCGATCAGGGCCGGGTCCGCCTTGGCGGCGAGCCGCTCGGGCAGGGCGAAGGCACTGGTCGTCTGCTGGGTCATGTCCTGCTGTCTCCGATCCCCTGCCGGGCAATTGCGCGCGGTTCGCCCGGTTCTGTGCGGTTTGCGCGGGTTTCCCGATTCAGTCAGCGATTGTGCGCCAGGGAGGGGGCCTTGCCGCAAGGCCCCCTGTCCGGTATAAGTTTGATAGCGGCAGGAGAGCTTGGGCTCCCTGCCTTCGCTGTTTCCGGGCGGCGTGCGCGGGCGGCGTGCGCGGTGCTCCCGGTCAGTCGCGGTCGGTGGCTTCCAGGGCGGAGACCACGGCGAACAGCGCGAAGCAGACGGCGCCGAGGCCGACCAGGACCCGGGCCGCGACGATCACGTCCGGGTCGGCGGACTCGAACAGGAACGCCGACATGAACAGGCACAGCAGGGTGGTGCCGAGCGGGATCAGCGGGACGCGGCCGGCCGGCGGGGCGGCGCGGCGCCAGCGGAGGGCGAGCAGCAGCACCGCGCTCAGCACCGTCCAGCACAGCAGCCCGAGCCCGATCTGCACGTAGCCGGTGGCCAGTTGACCGGGCCGGGGGTCCAGGGCGACGACCACCAGGCCCCCGGTGATGTCCATGGCGCCGAGCACGGCGGCCGGGACGAGCCACCAGAACCGCTCCCGCGGGGTGTAGGTGTTGCGGATCTGCCGCAGCAGGGTGACCACCAGCCCGATCAGGGCGGTGCAGACGATCGCCTGGTCGACCACCACGTGCCCGGCCGTGAAGCGGGCGTCCGAGTCCCCGCCGCCGCCGTTGGCCAGCATGACGATCGCCCACGCCCAGGCGGCGGCCGCCGCGACGGCCGGGACCGCCACCAGCACCCGGGCCCCGGTCCGGCCGAACGGCGCGGGCGAGCGCGGCGGGGAGCCCTCCGGGCGGGCGGCGTTCTCCCCGATCAGCGTGAAGCGGGTGGCGACCGCGGCCACCGACGAGACGCACACGCAGACCAGGCCGAGGCCGAGGACCACGCTCCCGGCCACGAAGTCGGCCACCGGCCGGCGGCTCTCCGCCAGCAGGCACAGCCCGTAGCCGATCGCCGCCCCGGCCACCGCGAAGCCGAACGCCGGCCGGCCGATCCGCTCCAACGCGCCGGAACGGCCGAGCAGTTGCCGCACGACGGTGGACGCCACGGCGAACAGGCAGAGGCAGACGGCGGCCAGGAAGACCAGCGTCAGGCCCGCGACCCGGGCGCTCGGCCCGCCGGAGTGCGCGAGGACGTAGCCGCCGAGCGCGGCCGACACCGCGCCCATGAGCAGCGGAACCGCCCGGAGCAGCACGCTCGTTCCGTGGTCCACCAGGCCTCCTCGCTCCCGCTCGCCCGCCGGTTCCGGACGGCCGTCGGTGTTCAGCCTGCCGGGATCCCGGCGTCGGGTGCCCACCGCTCGCGTCCGATCGGCGCACGGCGGCACCCGCCGTGCGGGAGCCCGGCGGCGGCCTGCGATGCTGTCGGCGGACACGGCGAGTTGCCAGGGGCTGACGGAAGGTGGACCAGCATGACCACGGCGACGGAGGGCGTCGACCCGCTCGCGGCACTCCGGCCGCACGAGCGGTTCGAACTCTGGCGCGACCTGCTCGGGCTGACCAGGGACTGCGACGCCACCGCCACCGACCCGGACCGGTTCCACGCCGAGCTGCGCCGCTCCGAACTCGGGCCGGTGACCTTCCTCGGCACGTCCTTCCCGTCCGCGCGCTTCCGGCGCACCGACGCCCGGGTGCGGCGCTCCGACCCCGGCGTGTTCCACCTGACCTTCGTCCGGGGCGGCGCGCTGGCCCTGACCCGCGACGGCGAGCCGACCCAGGTGTTCCGCCCCGGCGAGCTCACCATGCTGGACAGCTCCCGGCCCTACGACCTGCGGGCGCTCGGCGAACGCGCCGCGACGGGCGGCGAACCGCGCGTCGAGGGCGTCGGCATCGACTTCCCGACCGCGCTGCTGCCGATCCCCCCGCACCGGCTGCGCCGCCTGCTCGGACGGGGCTTCCGGGCGACCGAGGGCCCGGCCGCGGTGCTCGCCGACTTCCTGCTCAGCATCGACCGCCAGGCCCCCACGCTCGGCCCCGCGGTCGCCGACCGGCTCGGACCGATCGCCGTGGACCTGGTGGCCGCCTGGCTGGCGGAGGAGCTCGCGGACGAGTCCGGGCTGTCCGAGACCGCCCGGCAGCGCGCCACCGTCGAACAGGTCCGCGCGTTCGTCCGCCGCCACCTGCACGACCCCGACCTGTCGCCCGCGACCGTCGCCGCCGCCCACCACATCTCGGTGGGCCACCTGCACCGCCTGTTCGCCCAGTACACCGACGGCGACACCGTCGCGGCCTGGATCCGCCGGCTGCGCCTGGAGAAGGCCCACCGCGACCTCGCCGACCCCGCCCTGCGCACCGTCCCCATCGGCACCATCGCCGCCCGCTGCGGCATCCCCCGCCCCGACGACTTCAGCCGCGCCTTCCGCACCGCGTACGGCCTCGCCCCGCGCGACCACCGCCGCCGCGCCTGCCCCTGACCCCCGGCGACTCCTCGCCAACCCGCCGGTCACGCACCGCCAACTCCGGCCCGCCCGCCCCGCCTACGGTGGATCTCACCGGGGGAAGCCCGTTCCCGGGGGGACGGGCTCGAACCTTCGACGTCGCACCGCACCGGCAGCCCGCCTGCCGATCCGGTGACGAGGGGACACGTCGAACCAAATGGGGGCTGTCGCTCCGGATCGCCGGATCCACGCGACGGCCCCCGTTCTGTTTCCCGCCCGGCGGCGGCTCAGACCGCCATTGCGAGCATCAGCGGGGTGGCGCGGGCCGTCAGGAGTTCGGCGGCCTCGCGGAGGCGGTGGGCCTGTTCGACGGGGAGGGAGGTGGCGAGGCAGCCGACCGTGTTGCCGGCCACTATCGGGACGGCGGCGCAGACGGTGTCCATCGAGTACTCCTGGAGGTCGAGTACCGGGACGGTGGCGGGCTGCCGGTCGAGGCGGTGCAGGAGGCGGTCGGTCTCGGTGATGGTTCTGGCGGTGAGGCGGGCCACGGGGTGGCGGGCGAAGTGGTCCAGGCGCGCGGCGTGGTCGAGTTGGGCGAGCAGGCACTTGCCGATCGCGGAGGCGTGCGCGGTGGCGCGGAAGTCGACCCATTCGTTCACGGCGGGCGCGTGCTCGCCCTCGCACACCGCCTCGACCAGCAGTTCGCCGTCCTGGTAGCGGCTGAAGTACACGGCGGCGCCGAGCTCGTCGCGCAGTTCCTCCAGGCGGTGGTGCAGGCGGGCCCGTACCAGGGGTTCGCGGTGCTGCGCGCCGAGCAGGGTGAAGGCCCCGCCGAGCGTCCACAGGCCGTCGAGGTGCAGCAGGTAGCCCTCGGTCTCGAGTTCCTCTGCGAGTTGCCGCACGGCGGTCTCCGGCATGGTCAGTGCCCGCGAGAGGTCGGCCGTCGTGCACCCGTCGGCGTACCGGTCGACGGCCTCCAGCAGGCGCAGGGCGCGTCGCAGCACCGCGAACGGGCCCGCGCCGCCGCCACCAGGACCCAGCAGATCGCTCCGCCCCCGGCTCACCGTAGTCATCCCCCGGACCTTTCCCTCAACCCCGCCGTCGGCCCAGCGTAACCAGGCACCCCGCTCCCGATCACGGGCTCGGCGGATTTTCCCCCGCCGGAGCGCCAACCCCTTGACAGGCATATGCCGCTGTGCCCCGGAGCGCGCTTCGCCGACCCGGGATACTGGGGGCCATGGAACTGCGTGGAGAAAGGGTCGTCCTGCGGCCGCTCGCCGCCGGCGAGGAGGCGGTGCTCGCCCGGATCGTGCGGGAGCCGGAGGTCGCGGCGTGGTGGGGGCCCGAGGAGGAGTTCGAGGGCATGCTCGCCGTCGCGCTGGACGGCGAGCCGATCGGGGCGATCCAGTTCGCGGAGGAGTCCGACCCGGAGTACCGGCACGCCGGCATCGACGTCTTCCTGACGGCCCGCCGGCACGGCCAGGGCCTGGGCACCGACGCGGTGCGCACGCTGGCCCGCTGGCTGGTGCGCGAGCGGGGCCACCACCGGCTGACCATCGACCCGGCGGCCGCCAACACCGCGGCGATCCGCACCTACCGCAAGGTCGGGTTCAAGCCGGTGGGGATCATGCGCGCGTACTGGCGCGACCCCCGGGGCGTCTGGCAGGACGGCCTGCTGATGGACCTGCTCGCCGACGAACTGACCTGATCTCACCTCCGGTACAGCCCCCGGATCGCCGCCGCGTCCCGCAGCGGCCGCACCGCCTCGGGCGCCAGCCGGTGCGCCTCGCCGGCCGGCAGCGCGTTGAACCAGCGCAGCGCCAGCGCGTCCTGCCCGGCCGGGGTGAGGCGGCCGACCAGGCGCAGCCGGGCCAGCCCGCCGTCGGGGTAGACGTTGATCCGCACCCGGCTGACGGGCGTGCCCGGCGGGAGGCGGTGGCGGTGCCGGGTGTCGGGTTGCAGGCGGGTCCGGGGCAGCAGCAACTCGCCTGCCCCGCCGACCAGTTCGAACCAGCCGGGCGCGTTGGCGACGAAGCAGGAGGTGTCCACCTCCACCGCCAGCACCTCCCCCTCGCCGGCCAGCGCGAGGCAGACCCAGTCGTGGGACTTGTCCCGCCGCCGCCGGGTCTCCCACCCGTCGCCCATCACGGCGGGGCGACCGGGCGCGTTCAGGTGGTGCGGGGAGGAGTAGTACCGGTCGGAGGCGTCCTCGGCGACGCCGCCGTGCTCCTGCGCGGCCAGGTCGAACGTCAGATCGGCCAACTCCCGTGGGTCGGGCAGCACTTCGCCGTGCACCCGGAGCCGGGCGACGCCGCCGTCCGGCCAGATGTTCAGCCGCACGTGGGTGTACCGCACCGGGTCGGCGACGGCGAACGCGTGCGCGGTGTCGCCGCGCAGGGGCGTGCGCGGGACGAGCTCGGTCCACTCGGCGGCGGCGACCTCCGCGGGCGAGGGGTGGCCGGGGACGGACGCGGCCTCGACGGAGGCCGTCTCGGGGTGGTTGCCGGTGAAGTGCGCGGTGTCCACGACGACGCCGCGCACCAGCCCGGCCGCGCCGAGCCGGACGATCGCCCAGTCGTGGTCCTCGTCGGCGGGGTGCGGCTGTTCGGCGCTGGGGCCTCGCCGGCGGCGGGACTCCCAGCCGTCCATGATCTGGCCCTTGTGCCCGAAGGTGTGCGGGCGGAACTCGGCGGGCGCGGCGACCAGCAGGTTCTCGGCGTCGGCGAAGGTGTCCTCGTTGGTGGCGATCACGCCCGCGCCGAGCGCGCGGGAGGCCAGATCGACCAGTTCGGCGAATGCGTGGGCGCTCAACCGGCTCTCCTCACAACGGGTTTCGGCGACGGACCAGCAGCCGCCCGTGCGGTTCGCCGCCGGGTTCGACGGCCCGCCCGCGCAGCCAGGTGCGGCGGACCAGCCCGGTCAGGGTGCGGCCCGCGTACGGGGTGACGGGGTTGCGGTGGTGCAGCCGCGCGGGGTGGACGGTGAACCCGGCGTCGGGGTCGAAGGCCACCAGGTCGGCGTCGTGCCCGGGCGCGATGGCGCCCTTCACGCCGTCCAGCCCGACCAGCGCGGCCGGTCCGGCGGCCATCCACCGCACCACGTCCGCCAGCCGGTGCCCGCGCCGCCGGGCCTCCGTCCAGACGGCCGGCAGGCCCAGTTGCAGGGACGCGATGCCGCCCCAGGCCGCCGCGAAGTCGCCGCTGCCGCCGTGCTGTCGGAGCAGCTTCAGCCCGGTGGTGGACGGCGAGTGGTCGGAGACCACGGCGGCGAACTCGCCGTCCGCGAGTGCCTGCCAGAGCAGTTCCCGGTTGGCGGCGCCGCGGATCGGCGGGCAGCACTTGAAGGCGGTGTCGCCGTCGGGGACGCGCTCGGCGGTGAGCGTCAGGTAGTGCGGGCAGGTCTCGGCGGTGACCCGCACGCCGTCCGCGCGGGCCCGGCGCAGCAGGGGCAGCACGGTGGCGGAGGAGACGTGCAGCAGGTGCACCCGGGCGCCGGTGCGGCGGGCGCACTCCAGCAGTCCGGCGACCGCGACGGTCTCGGCCTCGGCGGGGCGGGAGGCCAGGAAGTCGCGGTAGCGCACGCCGGGGACGCGCGGGGCGGCGTCCAGCACGGCCGGGTCCTCGGCGTGGACGATCGCCAGCGCGCCGAGCCTCGCCTGTTCGGTGAGCGCGGCCGTCAGCTCGGCGGGGCCGGCCAGGTGCCCGAACTCGGGCACGCCGGACGGGGAGAGGAACGACTTGAAGCCGAACACCCCTTCCTGGTGGAGGAGTTGGAGCTGCGCGGTGTTGTCGGGCACCGCCCCGCCCCAGAAGCCCACGTCCACGCCGATCCGCCCCTCGGCGGCCTTCCGCTTGGCCGCCAGAGCGGCCGAACTCGTGGTCGGCGGCACGGAGTTCAGCGGCATGTCGACGATCGTGGTGACGCCGCCGGCCGCCGCCGCTGCCGTCGCGGTGTCGAATCCCTCCCACTCGGTGCGGCCGGGTTCGTTGACGTGCACGTGGGTGTCGACCAGCCCGGGCAGCAGCGCGAGGCCGCCGAGATCCGTCAACTCGGCACCGTCCAGCGGCAGTTCGCTGTATCCGGCGACCCGCTCGATCCGCCCGCCCCGGACCAGCACGTCGGCGGGCCGCGCACCCTCCGGCAGCACCGCCTGCCGGGAGCGGAACACCACAGCATCGCCGAGCGGCATCAGGGGCCTTTCGAACGCCGGGAGAGTCCTGGGAGCGTAGGCCGCGGCCCCTCCAACGTCAATGCGGCCGGGGCGAGTTCGGGCCGCACCGGCATACTGGCCGCCGCACGACGACCGGGAGGAGCGCCGCATGACCGTCGAGTTCCGCCACCACACCGCCCTGGCCGGGCAGACCCGCCGGGAGCTGCTGGAGGTCTACGCGGACGTCCGGGCTCCGCTGCTGCACCTGCCCAACTACCGCGTCGCGGCGTTCACCGAGCGCCTCGACCGGCACCGCGCCGATCCCGGGTTCGAGCTCGTCCTCGCCCTCGACGGCGGCCGCGCGGTCGGCTACGCCTACGGCACCACCGTCGACGCCGGCGACCGCTACTGGCGGCGGATGGCCGAGCCGCTGCCCGACGGCTTCACCGACACCCCGGTGCTGGCGCTGCGGGAGATCGGCGTCCGCCCGCCGTGGCGCGGCACCGGCACCGCCCGCCGGCTGCACGACGAGCTGCTCGCCCGGCGCACGGAGGAGCGCGTGGCGCTGATGGTCAACCCGCTGGCCGGGGACGGCAAGGTGCAGGCGGTGTACGAGAGTTGGGGCTATCGGGCGGTCAACAGCCAGGCGGCCACGCCCGACTCGCCGCGCCTCGCCGTGCTGCTTCGCCAGCGCTGAGCCCCGGGCCGCGCCATGGAATGTCCACGATCCGACCGCCGGACGCCATCGATCCTTCATCAAGTAGCCTCTTCCGACCATCATTCGAGCATTCCGTGGCTATGGTGAACACGTGCGACTGATGGTGGAGTTCACGACCGAGCCGTTCGACCTGAACGGCTTCCCCGAGCACGCCGACACCGCCCGCCGGGCCGCCGAGGAGGCGGGGCTGGCCGTCTCGGTCGGGCCGTTCGGCACCAGCGCCGAGGGCGACGCCGAGCGGGCGCTGGCCGCCGTGGCCCGGCTGCTGCGCGAGACCCTGGCGGTCGGCGCCAGCCGGATCTCCTTGCAGGTCAGCGTGGTTCCCGACGGCCCCGCGCCACCCGCCGACCCGGAACCCGAACGGAGCGGGACACCATGACGGGCACCCCCGACCACCCGCTCGCCGCTGCCCTGGGGCCGCTGTTGGAGGCCATCGGCGCCACCGCCCTCGACCCGGCCGGGGCGCGGCCCGAGGACGTCGTCCTGAAGTGGGACGGCGCGCCCGCCGTCGCCGTGCGGCTGCCGCCGCTGAGCAGCGCGCTGGAACGGCTACTGGCCGACACCGCCCGCCAGTTCGACGGCCGGCCGCTGGCCGAGCTGGGCCGCACCGAGAAGCAGCGGGTGGTCGCCCTGCTGGAGGAACGCGGCGCGTTCACCGTCCGCCATGGGGTGGAGACCGTCGCGTCGGCGCTCGGTGTCAGCCGGTTCACCGTGTACAACTACCTGAACCGGCAGGAGAAGTCCTGAGGCGTCGAGCCCCGGCGGCGCCCGCCCCGGCGAGCCTCGGCGGCGCGCCCTTCCGGGCGGCCGCCGCCGGCCGAAGGTTCAACAGTGTGTTGACGGCCCGTCGGGGCCGCTCTAGCTTGGCGGGGGGCATCGAACCCAGGAGGTCCGTCCGTGGCCGAGCCACCGCCCGCACCCGTCCCGCTGCGCACGCGCCTGCTGGAGGTCTGCGCCAGCCCCGCCTGGGCCGCCGCCGTCGAGGCGTCCGGCCCCTGGTCCGGCCGGGCCGAACTGCTGGCCGCCAACGCCCGGGCCACGGCCGGGCTCTCGGTGGCCGAGCTGCACGAGGCCCTGGCGGGCCATGCCCGGATCGGCGCGCCGACGGCCGGCGACGCCGCGTCCGAGCGCGAGCAGTCCGGCCTGCGGGGCGCCGAGCCGTCCGTACTGGCGGAGTTGGCCGCCGCTAACGCCGCCTACGAGGCGAAGTTCGGCCACGTCTTCCTGATCTGCGCCACCGGCCGCTCCGCCGCCGAGCTGCTCGCCGCACTGCGCGAGCGGCTGGGGCACGACGCCGCCACCGAGACCGGGATCGTCCGCGCGGAGCTGCGCCGGATCAACGAGCTGCGCCTTGCCCGATTCGCCCTGCCGGACGGGAGTTGAGCCGATGACCGGGATCTCCACCCACGTCCTCGACACCAGTCTCGGCCGGCCCGCGGCGGGCGTCCCGGTCGAGCTGGCGGTGCGCGCCGAGGACGGCTGGCAACTGCTCGGCGCCTCCGTCACGGACGCCGACGGCCGGGTCGCCGACCTGCCGGACGCGGCGGGCGGATCAGTCCTCCGGCTGCGCTTCGACACCGCGAAGTACGCCGCGGCGCAGGGGAGTTCACCGTTCTTCCCGGAGGTCTCGGTGGTCTTCGCCGTCGCACCCGACCAGCGGCACTACCACGTCCCGCTGCTGCTGAACCCGTTCGGCTACTCGGTCTACCGGGGCAGTTGACGCCCCGCCGCCCACCGCTGAGGAGACACGTCATGGCCCACGTGCTCGGGCAGAACCAGTACGGCAAGGCGGAGAACCGCATCGTCCGGGTCCGCCGCGACTCGGCGCGCCACGAGATCAAGGACCTGAACGTCTCGGTGGCGCTGCGCGGCGAGTTCGACGACGTCCACCTGAACGGCTCGAACGCCAACTGCCTGCCCACCGACACCACCAAGAACACCGTGTACGCCTTCGCCAAGCTCCACGGCATCGACTCCGCCGAGGAGTTCGGCACCGTCCTGGCCCGGCACTTCGTGGAGGAGACCGAGCGCGGCGTGGTGCACAGCGCCCGGATCCGGATCGAGGAGTACGGCTGGGAGCGGATCCGCGGCGGCGCGGCCGACACCGGGCACTCGTTCGTGCGCAGCGGGCAGGAGGTGCGCACCGCGCAGGTGGAGTACGACGGGGAGCGGTTCCGAGTGGTGTCGGGGCTGCGGGACCTGGTGGTGATGAACACCACCGACTCGGAGTTCTGGGGGTACCTCAAGGACCGGTACACCACCCTCCAGGAGGCCCACGACCGCATCCTGGCGACGCAGGTGACCGCCCGCTGGGCGTTCGGCTTCCACGGGCGCGACGGCCAGGAGCAGCCGGCCTGGAACGACTCCTACCGGGAGGTGCGGCGGCACCTGCTGGAGGCGTTCGCGGACACCTACTCGTACTCCCTGCAGCAGACCCTGCACGCGATGGGCAGCCGGGTGCTCGACCACTGCTCCGAAATCGACGAAGTCCGACTGGAACTGCCCAACAAGCACCACTTCCTGGTCGATCTGGAGCCGTTCGGGCTGCGGAACGAGAACGAGGTGTACTTCGCGGCCGACCGGATGTACGGCCTGATCGAGGGCACCGTGCATCGCGAGGGCGTCGCTCCCGTCATTCCCGTCTCCTGATCCTGACCCTGACCCTGCCCCTCGGCCCCGCCCCGGCCCGGCCCCGGACCCCTGGAGTTGCCATGACTGTCCGTCCCCCGGCCGCCGACCGGCGGATCGAGAACGCGGCGCGGATCACGGACGCGACGCGGATCGCGGACGCGGCGCGGATCGTGATCGAGAACGCGGCGATCGCCACCGTCGACGCGGCCGGCACCGAGTACGCGCGCGGGCACGTGGTCGTCCTCGGCAACACCGTGGAGTCGGTGGGCGACGGCCCCGCGCCGGCCGGGCTGGCGAACGTGGTGCGGCGGATCGACGGCGAGGGGCAGCTGCTCACGCCGGGGCTGGTCAACACCCACCACCACTTCTACCAGTGGCTGACCCGGGGGCTGGCCCAGAACGACATCCTGTTCGACTGGCTGGTGGCGCTGTACCCGACCTGGGCGCGGATCGACGCCGAACTGGTGCACGCGGCCTCGCTGGGTTCGGCGGCGGCACTGCTCACCTCGGGCTGCAGCACGGCCTCCGACCACCACTACGTGTTCCCGCGCGGCGCGGGCGACCTGCTCGGCGCGTCGATCGACGCCGTCCGGCAACTGGGCCTGCGGTTCACGGCGCTGCGCGGCTCGATGGACCGCGGCCGCAAGGACGGCGGGCTGCCGCCGGACGAGGCGGTGGAGGACCTCGACGAGATCCTCGCGGCGTCCGAGGCGGCGGTGGACCGGTGGCACGACGGCTCCTTCGGCTCGATGCTCCAGGTCGCGCTGGCGCCCTGCTCGCCGTTCTCCGTCTCCACCGAACTCATGCGCTCCTCGGCCGAGTTGGCCCGCCGCAAGGGGGTGCGGCTGCACACCCACGGCTCGGAGACCGTCGAGGAGGCCGAGTTCTGCCGGCGGCTGTTCGGCATGGGCCCCACCGACTACTTCGAGTCCACGGGCTGGCTCGGCCCGGACGTGTGGATGGCGCACTGCGTCCACCTGGACGACGCCGACCTCGCCAGGTTCGCCGAGACCGGCACCGGCGTCGCGCACTGCCCGTCCTCCAACGCCCGGGTGGCCGCCGGGATCGCCCGCGTCCCCGAGATGCTCGCCGCCGGCGTCCCGGTCGGGCTCGGCGTCGACGGCACCGCGTCCAACGAGTCCGGCCAGCTGGGCACCGAACTGCGCAACGCGCTGCTGATCAACCGCCTGCGCGGCGGGCCCGACGCCCTGACCGTCCGCCAGGCGCTGCGCCTGGCCACCATGGGCGGCGCGCGGGTGCTCGGCCGCCAGCACGAGATCGGCTCGATCGAACCCGGCAAGCTCGCCGACCTCGCCCTGTGGAAGATCGACGGCCTGCTGCACTCCACCATCGCCGACCCGGTCGCCGCCCTCGTCCTCGGCGCCCTCCCCCCGCTCACCCTCCTCCTCGTCGACGGCCGCCCCGTCGTCGAACACTCCCACCTCACCACCGTCGACGAGCCCACCCTCGCCCGCACCTGCGCGGCCGCCGCCCGCGAACTCGCCTCCCGCGGCTGACGGTCGTTCGTCGGCGTCGGCGTCGGCGGCTCGCGGTAGCGTCCGGGCCGCGACGACGAAAGACGAGGAGCAATCGAGTGGGCGCGAGCGAATGGCAGTACGTCACGCCGTATCTGGGTACGCCCCAGCGCAGCCTGGACGCGCTGCACCGGGAGGTGTTCGCCGGCCACTGGGCGCGGGAGGAGTACGGCACGCCGGCGGAGCTGTGGGCCGACGAGGAGTTCCTCGACGAGCAGGGGACGCACTCGGTCCTCGACGTCCCGCTCGCGGTCGAGGACTCCTCGGAGCCCGAGGGGTTCGAGGACGTCGGCAGCATCCGTCCGCTGCCGCCGCAGAGCCTGCTGGACTACTTCGGCACCGGGCGTCCGACGGTCGAGCGGTTCACCCGCGTCCTCGCCGAGTCGCCGTACCTGCGGACCGAGGTCGATCTGCGGCGGACCGGCAAGTACGTGCTGCTGTTCACCGGCGACGAGCCCACCCACCTGGGGATCTTCGGCAAGTCGGGGGACTGACGGTGTCGGTCGGGTGCGGTAGCGTCCCGGCGGTCGGATCGGTGGGACGGGAAATGGAGGGACGCAGATGGGCGCCAGTGGGTGGGACTACCTGACCACGTACCGGGGGACGCCGCAGCGGACGCTGAACGCGTTGCACGAGGAGGAGTTCAACGGGGCGGGGTGGATCGGCGCGAGCGGGTACGAGTCGATCGAGGAGCTGTGGGCGGACGAGGAGTTCATGGGGACGGAGGGGACGCACTCGATCCTCGACATCCCGAAGGCGGTGCTGACCTCCGAAGCGCCGTCCGGCTACGACGGCCTGGGCACGATCCGGCCGCTGCCGCACGAGCGGCTGATGCACCACTTCGGGACGGACCGGCCGAGTGTCGAGCAGTACCGGCGGGCGATGGAGGGCCGCGAGCTGCGGGAGGAGGCGGACCGGCGGTGGACGGGCCGGTTCGTGGTGCTCTACACCGACGGTGAGGCCTCCCACTTCGGCGTGTTCGGCTTCTCCGGCGACTGACGGCGGGCGGCCAACGGCATCGCCAGGCCGGCCGCCGCGAGCAGCCCGCCGAGCACCGCCCACCCGGCCACGCCGTGCGCGAGCACGGTCGCGGTGACGACCAGCGGCCCGATCACGTGCGAGCCCGCCTGCCCGCTCATGAACACGCCCTGGTACTCACCGTGCGCGGCCGGGTCGGCGAGGTCGAGGCTGAGCGTCCACCCGCCCGCGGAGGTGAGCAGTTCGGCGAACGAGTGCAGCAGGACGCCCGTCACGATCAGCGCCACGGCGAGCACGGTGCCGTGCCCGGCGGAGGCCGCGTACACCAGGCAGGCCGCGCCGAGCAGGACGCCGCCCCGGGCGCAGGCGCGGGCCGCCGAGCGGACGTCGACCACGCCCCGGCCGGCCCGGACCTGGAACAGCACCACGGCGAGGCTGTTGACGACGGCGACCACCGCGACCAGGGCGCGGGGCGCGGCGGTGTGGACGGCGATCCACAGCGGGATGCCGATCTCCAGCATGGCGAACTGGAGCTCCAGCACGGCGTGCAGGAACGCCACCGACAGGTAGCGCCGGTCGCCGAGCGCGGTGCGCGGCCGCGGCCCGCGTTCGCGCCGCACGGCGGGCACGCCCGCCCCGGGCACGCTCGCCCCGGGCACGCCCGCCTCGGGGAGGCCGCGCAGCAGCAGCGAGGTCGCGGCGAAGCTGGCGGCGTCCAGGGCGAGCACGGTGGCGTAGCCCCAGTAGGTGTCGGCCTGCAGGGCGAGCATCGCGCCCGCGCCGCCGACCATCAGCCCGGCGTTCATCACCGAGCGCAGCAGGGCCCGGGAGCGGACCTGGTCGGCGGCGGGCAGCAGGTGGGCGATCAGTGCGCTGCGGACCACGACCGCGCCGCGTTCCAGCACGGTCGCGACGACGATCGCGGCCACGAACGGCGCGAAGCCGTGCACGAACGCGTAGCCGAGCACGGCCGCGCCCTGCAACGGCCCGAGGACGTACAGCAGTCGGCGGTGCCCGACCCGGTCGGCGAGCCGGCCGAACGGCACCCCGGCCAGCATCCCGGCGACGCCGGCGGCGCCCATGCCGAGCGCCAACTCGGCGGCGCTCAGGCCGACTTGGCGGGTGAAGTAGAGCGCGCTGACGGAGTAGTACAGGCCGTTGCCGACGGTGTTGACGCAGGTCAGCACGGCGAGCCGGCGCAGCACCGGGTCGGTGGGCAGCAGCGGACGGCGCCCGGCGGGCGCGGTGGTGGCGGTCATGGCGGCCAGCACACCAGGGTTCCCAACTGCCCGGAATCCTTTTACCGTTGGGGTCAATGTTCGAGTTCGCCCTCGGCGTGGACGACCTCGCCACCACCTGGTTCACCTACTCGCCGTTGCAGGAGGCGCTGTTCAGCCTGCGGGCGCGCCGCCACGCGGCGAAGTACCCGTACCTGCGGCGCTGGACGGCGTCCTGGGAGCCGGCGTACCGCACCCTGGACACCGCGCTGCTGGGCGCGCTGGTGACGCCCCGGGCCTGGACGCCGGACTTCCTGACCCCTCGGCCGGCCTGCCAACGTCCGTCCTTCGAGGCCGAGTTGGCGACGGTGGCGCGGACGCCGGCGGAGACGGTGGTGAAGGACTTCACGGCGGCGTACCGGGGCGACGGCGCACCGCTGCCGGAGCCGGTGGCGTCGCTGCTGGCGGCGGACCCGGCCCTGCTGCTGGCGCGCTGCGTGGCCGAGCTGCGCCGGTACTGGGAGCGCTGCCTGCTGCCGCAGTGGTGGCCGCGGGCGCGCACCGTCCTGGAGGCCGATCTCGCCCACCGGGGGAGGATGTTCGCGGAGCGCGGCGCGGAGGGGCTGTTCGCCGAGCTGGATCACCGGCTGTCCTGGCAGGCCGGGGTGCTGCGGCTGGACGACCCGGACCCCCGGGTGCGGGCGCTGGGCGGCCGGTACACGCCGGTCGCGGGCCGCGGACTGGTGCTGGTCCCGACCCTGACCGCGCTGGGCGCGCACACCGTCATCGACGCGGACGAGCCGCCGCTGATCAGCTATCCGGCCCGCGGCCGGGCCCTGCTGGGCGAACAGCCGCCGCCCCGAGTCCCGGACGCGCTCGCCGAGCTGATCGGACCGCCCCGGGCCCGCCTGCTGCTCCTGCTCGACCGCCCGGCCTCCACCACCGCCCTCGCCCACCGCCTCGCCGTCACCCCCGGCGCCGTCAGCCGCCACCTGACCGCCCTCACCACCGCCGGCCTCCTCACCCGCACCCGCACCGGCCGCTCCGTCCTCTACAGCCGCACCCCACTCGGCGACGCCCTCCTCACCGGCAGCACCTAGCCTGCCGAAACCGCACGCCACCACCGACTGCCGGGGGCGAAGCCGAACACCCCGGCAACCGCCGACCGACCTGCCAGAGGCAAGGCCGGGCCAAATCCGATGGCCGTGACCGGCCTGCCGGGCGCGAGGCGGAGCGACCACGGCGACCACCGCCGACCCGCCGCAGGCGAGGCCGAGCCGCCCCTGGCAACCACAGCCCGGCCAACCCACTCGCCGCAGGCGAGGCCGGGCCAGCCCGGTGACCACCGACCGGCCTGCCGAGGGGCGAAGCCGAGCAACCCCGGCAACCGCTGACCGGCCCACGGAACCCCACAGCGCTGCCGACTGCCAGGGGGCAAAGCCGAGCACCCCGGCAACCGCCGACCGACCCGCCGGAGGCAAGGCCGGGCCAAACCCGATGGCCGTGACCGGCCTGCCGGGCGCGAGGCGGAGCGACCACGGCGACCACTGCCGACCCGCCACAGGCGAGGCCGGGCCAGCCCGGTGACCACCGACCGGCCAGCCGGGGGGCGACACCGAGCAACCCCGGCAACCGCTGACCGGCCCACGGAACCCCACAGCGCTGCCGACTGCCAGGGGGCAAAGCCGAGCACCCCGGCAACCGCCGACCGACCCGCCGGAGGCAAGGCCGGGCCAAACCCGATGGCCATGACCGGCCTGCCGGAGGCGAGGCGGAGCGACCACGGCGACCACTGCCGACCCGCCACAGGCGAGGCCGGGCCAGCCCGGTGACCACCGACCGGCCAGCCCCCGCGCCGGAGGCGAGGCCGAACCGCCCCTGGCAACCACCGCCCGGCCAGCCCACTCGCCGGAGGCGAGGCCGGGCCAGCCCGGTGACCAACGACCGGCCTGCCGGAGGGCGACGCCGAGCAGCCCCGGCAACCGCTGACCGGCCCACGGAACCCCACAGCGCCACCAACCCCGCCGGAGGGCTTCCGGCCGACGCCTTCCGCGAGGGCCTCCGGCCGACGTATCCGCCCCCGTCCCTCGCCCCCGCCTCGACCGCGCCCCTGGGCCGGCCCGAGCCGCCCGGCGGCCGTCCCCTCCGCCCCCGTGTCTCCCTCACGTCACCGTCTGTCCGCCGCTGCCTCTCCCCCTCATGCCCCCGTCGGTCCGCCCGGGGCCGGGATGGCCGGGGGTTGCGGGCGGGTCAGGCGCTGGGTGACGGCGTGTCCGATCTCCGCGGGTGAGCGGGCCTCGGTGGGGACGCCGAGCCGGGCGGCGAGGTCGGCGAGGTGCAGGTCGGTGGCGGTGTCGATGAGATCGGCCAGCACCTCCGCCGCCGTGCGGGCGCGCACCGCGGCGACCGCGACCAGGGCCGCGCCGGCCGGCGCGGCGGGCCACCACAGGGCGGCAAGGGCGGCGTACATCAGGCCCCAGCCGGCCAGGCGTCCCGCCGAGGCGTAGGCCTCGCGCGCGGCGGTGACGTCGGCGCGCAGGGTGTCCGGCAGGACGCTCCACAGCCGGGGCCAGGCCTGGTTCAGGTCCAGTCCGTACAGCGTGCGCGCCCGTTCGGCGCCGGCGTGGAAGCGCTCCGCGACGCGGGTCGGCCGGCCCGGCGGTTGCGCCGGTGCGGCGAGGCGGCGGCGCTGGGCGCGGCCGGCCGCCGCCCGGGCTCGGGCGAGTGCGAGGCCGGTCAGGTTCGAGTCGTGGCTCCTGGCGATCCTGCGGCGGGCCGATTCGTGCGCGGCGATCCACCGTCGGCGGCGGGCGGCCACGACCCAGGCCATCGGCGGGCGGTCGCCCGGGGCGCCCCAGAGTCCCTCCAGCAGGGTGCCGAGGCCGCGCGCCGCCAGGCCCGCTCCGGCGGCGGCCAGTGCGGCGACGGCGGCGGCCACGGCCAGCCAGGTGGTCCGGTGCTCCGCCGACTGCGCGGCGAGGCGGCCGACCCAGTCGATCAGCGGCCGGGCGTCGAACGGGTGGGCCTGTCCCACCCGGTGGGCGGCGGCCGCGGCGGCGACCCACAGCACGCCGGGCAGCACCAGCAGCGCCAGCCACCGTTCCGCCAGGCTGCTGCCCAGCTTCGCGAGCAGATCGGTCATCACAGGACCCGGATCGCGTCCATCGGCCGCCCGGCGGCGGCGCAGGACGGGGGTTCGGTGGCCTCGTCCTCGAACACGGCCCGGTTGCAGCGGCGCAGCGGGCAGATCCAGGTGAGCGGTTCGTCCGGCGCGGGCTCGGCGAATCCGGTGGGCAGCGGGGTGTACTGCTTCGAGGCGGTGGTGATTCCGACCAGTCCTTGCCGTCCGCAGGCCTTCTCGATCGCGTTCAGCAGGTCGAGCAGGTGGCGCCGGTCGGGCGGCTGTTCGGCGGTGACGGCGTCGAGGAGTTGGGCGAGTTGCGGCCCGGCGCCGGCCTCGTCGATGAACTGGCGCATGTCGTGGTGTCTGGTGATCTGGTCGCACAGCGCGGCCAGGCGTTCTCGAACCGCGTTCACCTGTCGTTCCTCCCGCATTCCCGGTCCGGACCGGCCGGACGTTCGAACTCGCCTTCGTGGCAGGCCCGTTGGGCGAATCCTAGGTGTCCGGCGGGCCGCAGCGGATACGATCCGCAGAGCCAGGCGCGCTGCCGGGGGCGCCGTGACGCGCCGGCCGCGGCAGTGCCGTTGTGCGCGTCCGAGGGGGGCCGTGGACAGTGACTCGTGAGCCGGGACCGGACGGGGCGAGACGCCGCGACGCGGTGGCCGCCGTGCAGCGGCGCATGCTGGGGGTGATGAACGACGGCGACAGCCCCGCCGTCCTGCTCACGGCCCAAGCCCTGCGCGAGGCCGAGGAGTTGGCCGAGGTGGGCGATCCCGACGAGGACGTGCGGGTGGCCCATCTGCTGGGCACGTTCCACTGGTACCGCTACTTGGCGCTGCCCGCCGGCCGGGACCGGGAGGCGCTCGTGGCGGCCGTGCGGTTCCTGTACCCGGTGTACCTCGCGCACCCGGAGGCCGTTCCGGACGAGCTGTGCGCGATGTTCGCCGCCGTCGAGGCATCGGACGAGTTCGGGGCGGCCTCGTCCGTTGCGGCGGCCGTCGAGGCGGCGGGCGAGCTGTACCAGGCGTACCGGCGCAGCGGCGATCCGGCTCAGCTGCGCGAAGCCGTCGCCCTGCTGCGCGAGGCCGTGGCCGAGGCTCCGAGCGACGACCCCGACTATCCGGCCTGCCTGAGCAACCTGGCCCTGCTGCTGCGGACGCTGGCCGAACTCACGGAGGACGACGCCCTGTTGGCGGAGGCGGTCGAGATCGGCCGCCGGGCGGTCGCCGCCACCGCGGGCGACCCTTCCACCCATGCCAAGTGCCTGTCCATGCTCGGTCTGGCGCTCCGTTCGCTCCACGGGCGGACCGAGGACCCGGCGGTGCTGGCGGAGGCGGTCGAGGTGGGACGCCGGGCGGTCGCCGCGTCTCCGGCGGGCAGCCCCGATCACCGGTCCGGCCTGAGCAACCTCGGTCTCAGCCTGCGGTTCCAGGCCGCGTCGTCCGACAGCACCGACCTGTTCGCCGAGGCGGTGGAGGTCAGCCGGCAGGCCGTCACGGGCGGGCCGCGGGACGTGCCGGAGCGCGTCGGGCACCTGGTCAATCTGGCCATCGCCCTCCAGGAGTTGTTCGAACGCAACGGGGACGAGGCCCTGCTCGCCGAGGCCGTGCCCGTGTGCCGCGAGGCCGTCGCGCTGGCCGGGCCCGACCACCCGCACCACGGCGACGTGATGCGCGCGCTGACCGCCGTCCTGCGGTCGCTGTCCTCGCCGTCCGGGCCCGCCGACGCGCTGGTCGACGCCGTGGAGGTCGCCCGCCACGCCGTCGTGGACCTGCCGGACGGCCACCCGTACCGCGCCCGCCTGCTGGCCGACATGGCCGTCGCGGCGTGCGCCCTCGCCGCCCTGATCGAAGAACCCGGCCTGCTCGCCGCCGCCGTTGCCGTCTGCCGCGAGGCTCTCGCCCTGGCCGCACCCGGCCACCCGCACCACAACGACGTCCTCGCCGCCCTCACCGCCGTCCTGCAGGCGCTCTCCGAACAGACCGGGCCCGCCGACGCGCTGGCCGATGCCGTCGACCTCACCCGCCGGGCCCTGGCCGACCTGCCGGAGGACCACCCGCAGCGTGTCCGCCTGCTCGCCGATCTGGCGCTCGCGCTGCACGCCCTCGCCGTCCGGACCGGAGAACCCGGCCTGCTCGCCGAGGCCGTGCCGGTGTGCCGCGAGGCCGTCGCGCTGGCCGGGCCCGACCACCCGCACCACAACGACGTCCTCGCCGCCCTCACCGCCGTCCTGCAGGCGCTCTCCGAACAGGCCGGACCGGCCGGCCCGCCGGCCGAGGCCGTGGAGATCACCCGCCGGGCCGTCGCCCGCGTGCCGCACGGCCACCCGCACCGCGCGGCGCTGCTGAACAACCTGGGTCTCGCGCTGCGCGCCCTGTTCGACCGAACGGGGGAACCCCCGCTGCTCGCGGAGGCCGAGGAGGTCTGCCGCGAGGCGCTGGCCGCCACGCCGGAGGACAGCCCGGACCTCACGGGCCGGTGGAACAACCTCGCCCTCGTGCTGCGGGCCCGTTCGGAACAGGACGGAGACGTCGACCGGCTCGCCGAGGCCGTCGCGGCGAGCCGGCGGACCGTCGAGCTCACGCCTGCCGACAGCCCCGAACTCGCGGGCCGGATGAACAACCTCAGCGTGGCCCTGCGCACGCTCGCCAAACGCACCGGAGACGTCGTCCCGCTGACCGAGGCGGTCGGGATCACCCGCCGGGTGGTCGCCCTCGCCCGCGACGACGACCCGTACCTGCCCTCGTACCTGAGCAACCTCGGCCTGGCCCTGCGGGCCCTCGCCGAGCGGACCGGCGACACGACGGCGCTGGCCGAGGCGGCGGACGTGAGCCGGCGGGCCGTCCGCTCCTCGGCCCCGGACCACCCGCACCGGGCCGGGCACCTGAGCTACCTCGGTCTCGTGCTGCTGGAGCTCGCCCGGCGCACCGGGGACGTCGACCTCCTGATGGAGGCGATGGAGGTCGCCACCGACGCCGTGGCCGAGCTGCCGGAGGACCACCCCGAGCGCGCGGCGTACCTGAACAACCTCAGTGCCGTGCTGCACGCCGGAACGCCGGAGACGCGGGCCTGGGCGGTCGAACTGAGTCGCGAGGCCGTCGCCCTCACCCCGGCCGACGACCCCTCCTACACCCGCCGGGTCAGCAACCTGGGCGGCCTGCTGCAGGAACTCGCCGAGCAGAACGGGGACTTGGGGCTGCTCGTGGAGGCCGTCGCGGTCGGCCGCCGGGCCCTGGCCGGCACGCCGGAGGACCATCCGCAGCACGCCTCGTTCCAGAGCAATCTGGGCCACGCGCTGCGCGCCCTGGCCGACCACACCGGGGAGCGGACGCTCGCGGCCGAAGCCCTGGAGCGGTTCCGGTCGGCCGGACGCAGCACCGCCGGCGAGGTGCTGGTCCGGGTGCAGGCGCTGCGCGAAGTCGCCGTACTGGCCAGCGGCACCGCCGAGGCACTGGCCGCGGTGGAGACCGCCGTCGGCCTGCTGCCGCAGATCAGCCCGCGCACCCTGACCGACGACGACCGGCGCCACCAGGTGCGCCGGCTGGGATCGCTGGCGGGAGTGGCGGCGGCGGCCGCGTTGAACGCCGGCCGGCCCGGGCGCGCGGTGGAACTCCTGGAGGCGACCCGCGGCACCCTCGCCGCCGGCACCATCGACGCGCGCGGCGACGACCTCGTCCGGCTGGCCGCCCACCACGAGGAGCTGGCCCGGGAGTTCACGGCGCTGCGGGAGCGGATCGACGCGCTCGACAGCCCCGCCGTCGGCCCCGTCCCGTCCCTCGACACCGAGCCCCGGGCGGCCGACACCGTGCGGGTCGCCGCCGCCGGGCAGGACGCCGCCGGCATCGTCCTGGCCCGACGGCTCGCGCACGCGGAGTGGGAGCGCCTCGTCGAGCGGATCCGCGCGGTGGATGGCTTCGCCGACTTCCTCCGCCCGCCGCTGCTCGCCGACCTCACCGGGATCGCGGAGTCCGGCGACCGGGGCCCCCTGGTGTTCCTCACCGCCGGACCGGACCGCTGCGACGCGCTGATCCTCGGCAGTGCCGGCCCCGACGAGGTGCGGGTCGTCCCGCTGCCCGGGCTCACCGAGCGCGAGGCCACGGCCCGGGCCGAGCAGCTCGCGGCCGCCC
Organism: Kitasatospora sp. NPDC004531; assembly: GCF_053602195.1. NCBI lineage: Bacteria > Bacillati > Actinomycetota > Actinomycetes > Kitasatosporales > Streptomycetaceae > Kitasatospora > Kitasatospora sp. NPDC004531. Next base: position 57,116 of record NZ_JBSGDD010000015.1, read on the forward strand.
GCCGCACCGCCACCGACCGCGATCGGCCGCTGATGGCGCGCCGGGCGGCCCAGTTCGAGATCCTCGACCTCCTCGGCTGGCTGTGGGACGCCGTCGCCGAGCCGGTGCTGACCGCCCTGGGCGTCACCGGCGCGCCGGCCGACGGTGCGCCGTTCCCCCGGATCTGGTGGTGCCCGGTCGGCGTCATGTGCTACCTGCCCGTCCACGCGGCGGGCCACCACCGCGACCTCACCTCCGACGATCCGCTCCTCGCGGGCGCCCCGCGCACCGTCCTGGACCGGGCGGTGTCCTCCTACACGCCGACGGCACGCGCCCTCACCTACGCCCGCTCCCATCAACCACCGCCCCTCGAACGGGCGTTGATCGTCGCCGTGCCCGACGCGCCCGGCGCCCGGCCGCTGCCCGGGGCCGCAGCCGAGGCCGACGCCGTCCACGCGCTGCTGCCCGGCGCGCTGCGGCCCGAGCACCCGCTGCGCGCGGACGTCCTGGCCGCGCTCCCCGGGCACCCGCTGGCGCACTTCTCCTGCCACGGCCTGGCCGACGCCCGGGACCCGGGGTCGAGCCGGCTGATCCTGCACGACCACCGGAGCGCCCCGCTGACCGTCGCCGACATCGGCGCGCTGCGGCTGACCGGGTCGCTGGCCTTCCTGTCGGCCTGCGACACCTCCGCCACCAGCCCCCAACTCGCCGACGAGGCCGTGCACTTGACCGGGGCGTTCCACCTGGCCGGCTACCGGAACGTCATCGGCACGCTCTGGCCGGTCGACGACGCCACCGCCGCCGACCTCGCCGTCGACTTCTACGCCCACCTCACCTCGGACGGCGCCGCCGCGCCCGACACCGCCGCCTCGGCCCGGGCGCTGCACCGCGCCGTCCGCGCACTGCGCGAGTACTTCCCGCTCGCACCGACCCACTGGGCGGCGCACACCCACACCGGGCCCTGACCGGCGCGCCGCGGTCGCGGGCCCCGGTCGCGCGCGGCGGCTCAGGCCCGGGACGCTCCGAGGAACCGCAGCACGGCCAGCACGCGGCGGTGGTCCGCGTCGACCACGGGCAGGTCGAGCTTGGCGAAGATGTTGTTGATGTGCTTCGCCACGGCGCTCTCGCCGACCACCAGCACCTGCGCGATGCCGGCGTTGGAACGGCCCTCGGCCATCAGGCCGAGCACCTCCCGTTCGCGCGGGGTCAGCCGCGCGAGCGGGTCGTTGTCGCGCCGCAGCAGCAGTTGGGCGACGACCTGCGGGTCCAGGGCCGTGCCGCCGTCCGCCACCCGCCGGACCGCCGCCACGAAGTCGGCGACGTCGGCGACCCGCTGCTTGAGCAGGTAGCCCACGCCGCTGGTGTTCGCCGCCAGCAGGTCGGCCGCGTACCGCTCCTCCACGTACTGCGAGAGCAGCACCACCGGCGTCCCCGGCCAGCGCCGACGGATCTCCATCGCCGCCCGCACCCCTTCGTCGGTGAAGCCGGGCGGCATCCGGACGTCGATCAGGGCGAGTTCGGGCCGGTGCTCCGCGACCGCCGCCAGCAGTCCCTCCGCGTCGCCGGCCTCCGCCGCGACCTGGAACCCGGCCATCTCCAGCACCTTGATCAGGCCGACCCGCAACAGCACCGAATCCTCGGCGATCACCGCGCGCACGGCAGCTCCGCGGTGATGGTGGTGGGCCCGCCGACGGGGCTGCTGACGTGGAAGGCACCGTCGACGGAGCCGACCCGCTTGGCCAGCCCGGCAAGCCCCGTGCCGGCGGCGTCGGCGCCGCCCGACCCGTCGTCGGTGACGCGTACCCGCAGCACCTCGCCGACCTGGCGGACCAGCACCTCCGCACGCAGCGCGTTGGCGTGCTTCGTCGCGTTGGTCAGCGCCTCGGAGATCACGAAGTACGCGACCGACTCCACGTCGGGCGCCATCCGCTCCTCCAGATCGACCCGCAGCCGCACCGGCAGCGGCGTGCGGGCGGCCAGCCCGGACAGCGCCGCGTCCAGGCCCCGGTCCTCCAGCACGGCCGGGTGCAACCCCCGTACCAGGTCGTTGAGTTCGGTGATCGCCTCCTTCGCCTCCAGGTGCGCCGTGGTGATCACCTCGCGGGCGTCGTCCGGCAGGTCCGGGCGGGTGGCGATGGCCAGGCCCAGGTTGACCGCGAGGGACACCAGCCGCTGCTGGGTGCCGTCGTGCAGGTCGCGCTCGATCCGGCGGCGCTCCGCGTCGACCGCCTCGATCAAGTCGCTCCGGCTCACGGCCAGTTGGTCGACCCGCTGCTGGAGCCGCTGCGCCCGGCTGGGGCCGAGCAGCCCCGGCGCCAGCCACATCTCGGCCCCGGCCACCGCCCGCGCCGCCCACGGCAGGGCGCCCAGCAGGAGGAGTCCGGCCGCGGTGAAGGCCGACAGCTGGATCAGCTGACCCATCCAGTTCCGGTGGATGCCGGGCGGCAGCGCCCACGACCAGGCCAGGGCGAGAACGCCCGCCAGGCCCGCCGCCGCCACCCCGAGCACCAGCAGTTCCAGCAGCGCGAGCAGCGGGCCCAGCAGGAGGTGGTAGCCGATCCTGCGCCAGGGCCGCGACGCCGCGAGCCGGCGGGCGGCCGCGGCCCACGACCACCGCTCCGGCGCGGCAGGGGTGGGCCGGGGTACGTCCACACCCATGAGCGCCCGGTAGCGGGCCCGCTGAACGGCCGTCAGCACCGGGGCGCCGAGCAGCACCAGCGCGGTCGACACGGAGACCGTCAACGGCCAGTTCCCCGTCCTGGCGGTGGTCGTCGCCGCCCAGGACCACACGGGCACCAACGCCAGGTGCGGCAGCACACCGGCGGCGAGGAAGCCGGTGTCCCGCCGCGCCCGGAGGGCCGCACGTCTCAGTCCAGCAGGAATCGTCATGCCACGACGCTATGGCACCGCGACAGGCCGGTGCCATGAACCCTGCACCCGAACTCATGGTGAACCTAGCACCAGGTTCAGCGGGCCCCGGCCCGGCCTCAGCCGCGCTCCCACGGCCACGCCGCGTCCTGCCCCGCCTCCAGCAGCGGGACGAGCCGGAACGCGGCGTCGGTCAGGCCGCCGAAGGTGTGCCGGTCGGCGGCGCCGGACGGGGCGTGGCCGGGCCGGTAGCCGGCCAGGTTCCAGGTGTAGGCGGGGACGTGCGCGGGGACGGCGTCCAGCGGGTCCCCGCCGCGCGAACCGCCGTACGCCTGCTCGTCGGTGACGATCACCACCCGGTCGTGGTCGCGGTAGTGGCGGCGGACCGCCTCGTGCGTGTCGGTGCCGCCGAGGTTGCCGAAGCGGTCCAGCACCTTGAGGACGGCGTCACCGCGCCGCAGCGGGACGGGCCGGCTGTCGGTGCCGAACTGGACCAGGTCGGCGTCGGCGGCCCGCAGCGCGAGGGCGGTGGCGAAGACGGCGGCGGTGTCGGCCCGGTTGAGCTGCGTCTGCGCGCTCGGCCGGTCGAACATCGACCCGGAGCGGTCCACCAGGATCAGTGAACGGCCGGGCAGCGCCGGCACGTTGGCCAGCGAGTGCTGCAACGCCGTCTCCAGCGCGTGGCCCCACCGCAGCGACGGCGCGTGCCGGTACGCGGCCAGGTAGCGGAACGGGAACTGGCGGGACCCGGTGACCTCGCCCCGGTCGGAGATCCGCCGGGCGACCTGCCCGGCGACCTCGTCCGACACCCCGGCCTGGTCGAAGTTGCGCAGGTTGCGCACCAGCGCCATCGCCCCCATGGACGGGATGACGGCCTCCCAGACCGCCGCGTCCATCGGGCCCTGCAACCAGCCGGCCAGCGCCTCCCAGGTCATGCCCGCCTCGGCGAGGCGCCGCGCGCCGTCCGGGCCGGTGACCAGCGCGCGGCGCTCCGCGACGGGGACAGCCAGCAGCTCCCGGTGCGCCGTCAACAGGGCGTCGCCGGGCGGCGGAACGGCCGTGTCGGGGTGGTGCCGCCGGTCCAGCGCGTAGCGGAACAGCGCGCTCTGCCACGGCTTGTCGGGGCGCGGCGCCGGGTGGGTGAGCTCCAGCACGTCGCCGAACCGGTAGCCCTTGCCGGCGGTGTCGTACTTGAGCAGCGCCCGCCCGTTGTACAGCCGGGCGACGGCGTCGGCGACGCCGCGCTTGACGGGCTTGGGCAGCGCCCGCCCGTACCGGGACGTCCAGTAGGCGAGCAGTTCGCCGGGCTCGTCGGGCCGCTGCAGGACGGCGTCGACCACCTGCCGGGAGTGGCCGGGCAGCTTCGCGTCCAGCCGGGCGCGGGTGAACTCGGCGGCCCCCACCAGCGAGGCGGTGCGCATCGCGGCGCCGTACCGCAGCCAGCGCAGCAGGCCGAGCGTCCACTCCGGGTCGCTGACGGCGAGCGAGCGCACCAGCGCGGTGAAGCGGTCGTCGCGCTCGCCGCCGCGCTCGTAGAAGGTGTCCTGGCCGACCAGGTTGGCCACCGCCAGCAGGAAGAGCTCGGACTTCTCGTCGCGCAGGTGTCCCGTCCCGCCCTGGTGGTTGACGGTGAGCCGCCCGGTCGTGCGGACGGGCGAGGCGGGGCCGGCGGGGGCGCTCTTCGAGCGGCGAAGGTTGAAACGGGACACGGCGTACTCCTCCTGCGGACGGGCACGCCGAACCGGGGCGTCCGAGAATCGCCGGCCACACGGACCGGCCCCGGCGCCCCGGGCGGTTGCCCTCCCGAGATCAAAGTGGCACCGGTGGATTCGTTGGAGGAAGTAACCGGCGCCTGCGCACCGGGAGGTGGCAGTCTTCTGAAGTTAGGTGTCCAGAGAACAGAAAGCGGCGGAGGAGACATTGACTGCTCTGTCCGCTGAGCTACACCGGCCCGAGGCCGGTGACGGGACTCGAACCCGCGACCTGCCCATTTCAGTGGAAGTAACCCCTGCCTGCGCACCTGGACGAGGACGACCCTAGCCGCGCCCCACCGGCGTCCGCACCCGGTTTTACTGCTCGCCGTCCCCGTCGAGCAGCGCGAGCGCCGGCAGCGTGAGGAACTCCGGGAACTCCTCGCCCAGCGCCACCTGTTCGAACAGCGCGGCGGCCTCCTCCCACCGGCGCCCCGCCGACTCCTCCCGCAGCGCCGACTCCTCCCGCAGCGCGGCGAGTTCCTCGGCCAGCAGCCGCCGCACCCGCTCGGCGGTCACCTGCTCGCCGGTGTCGGCGAGCAGCACGCCGTTGCGGATCCACTGCCAGACCTGCGAGCGGGAGATCTCGGCGGTGGCGACGTCCTCCATCAGGTGGAAGACGGCGACCGCGCCGACGCCGCGCAGCCACGCCTCGATGTACCGGACGCCGACCTGCACGGCGTTGCGCAGCCCGGCCGAGGTACAACTGCCCGGCGTGGCAGCCACGTTCAGCAGCTGCGCCGCCGTCACCTCGTCCACCGGGCCGGGATTGTGCTTCTGGTGCGGACGTTCGCCGAGCACCGCGTCGAAGCAGGCGCGGGCGACCGGCACCAGGTCGGGGTGGGCGACCCAGGAGCCGTCGAAGCCGCCGTGCGCCTCCCGTTCCTTGTCGGCCCGGACCTTCGCCAGCGCCGCCGCGTTGACCTCCGGGTCGGTGCGGGAGGGGATGAACGCGGCCATCCCGCCGATCGCGTGCGCGCCGCGCCGGTGGCAGGTGCGCACCAGCAGGCGGGTGTAGGCGGCCATGAACGGCGACGTCATGGTGACGGCGTTGCGGTCGGGCAGCACGAACCGCTCCCCCGCGTCCCGGAAGTTCTTCACGATCGAGAACAGGTAGTCCCACCGTCCGGCGTTCAACCCGGCGGCGTGGTCGCGCAGTTCGTACAGGATCTCGTCCATCTCGAACGCGGCGGTGATGGTCTCGATCAGCACGGTGGCGCGGACCGTGCCGTGCGGGATGCCGAGTTCGGCCTGCGCACGGGTGAAGACCTGGTTCCACAGCCGGGCCTCCAGGTGGCTCTCGGTCTTCGGGAGGTAGAAGTACGGGCCGGAGTTGGGGTCCTGCGGGTTCTCGACGCCCCGGGCGGTCAGCCGGGCGGCGTTGTGGAAGAAGTACAGGCCGAAGTCGACGAGCGCGCCGGCCACCGGCTCGCCGTCCACCGTCAGGTGCCGCTCGTCCAGGTGCCAGCCGCGCGGGCGCACCACGACGGTGGCGAGCTCGGCGTCGGGCCGCAGCGTGTACCGCTTGCCGCGGGCGTCGGTGAAGTCGATCCGCCGCCGGAGCGCGTCGATCAGGTTCAGCTGCCCGGTGACGAGGTTGGCCCAGGTGGGGGCGGTGGCGTCCTCGAAGTCGGCGAGCCAGACCTGCGCGCCGGAGTTCAGCGCGTTGACGGTCGTCCTGCGGTCGGTGGGGCCGGTGATCTCCACCCGGCGGTCGGTCAGGGCGTGCGGCGCGGGCGCGACCTGCCACTGCCCGGCCCGGACAGCGGCGGTCTCCGGCCGGAAGTCGAGCGTGCCGGTGCGGGCGATCTCGGCCCGGCGCTCGGCCCGCCCCGCCAGCAACTCCCGCCGCCTGCCGTCGAATTCGCGGTGCAGACCGGCGACGAAGGCCAGCGCCTGCGGGGTGAGCAGCTCTTCGGAGCGGGCCACCGGCGGACCGGCGACGCTCACCCCCGGAACAGTGGAACCCTGATCTGCGGCCATCGGCGGCACTCTCCTCGGGCTGTTCCATTCTGTACAGTGGAGACTAGTTTCCGCGATGCAGAATTTCAACGGTCCGTTGAGGGTCGCGGAGGCTCCCCCGAACGAAGGAACCACCCCGTGGCCAGCAGCCCCGCCGAACGCACCACCGGCTCGGTGCAGTCCGTCGAACGCGCCTTCCTCCTGCTGGAGGCCCTCGCCGACGCGGGCGGCGTCGCCACCCTCAGCGAACTCTCCGCCGCCGCCGGCCTGCCGATGCCGACCATCCACCGCCTGGTCCGCACCCTGGTCACCCAGGGCTACGTCCGGCAGGACTCCGCCCGCCGCTACACCCTCGGCCCGCGCCTGATCCGCCTCGGCGAGAGCGCCAACCGCCTGCTCGGCTCCTGGGCCCGCCCGTTCCTGGCCGAACTGATGGAAGCCACCGGCGAGACCGCCAACCTGGCCGTCCTGGAGGGCTGCGAGGTGGTCTACGTCGGGCAGGTCCAGAGCCGGCGCTCCATGCGGATGTTCACCGAGGTCGGCCGCCGCGCCCAGCCCCACTGCACCGGCGTCGGCAAGGCCCTGCTCGCCCAGCTCCCCGAGGACGAGGCACGCGCCCTGCTCGGCCCCGGACCGCTCCAGGCACACACCCCGCACACCGTCACCGACCCCGCCGCGCTGCTCGCCCAGCTCGCCACCGCCCGCGACTGCGGCTACGTCATCGACGACCAGGAGCAGGAGATCGGCGTCCGCTGCCTCGCCGTCGCCGTCCCCGGCACCCCCACCCCCACCGCCCTCTCCGTCTCCGGCCCCGAGGCCCGCATCCACGCCCTCGAAGCCCAGTCCGGCCCGGCCGCCCTGATCCCCCTGATGCAGACGATCGCCGCCCGCCTCGGCTCCGCGCTCTGATGCACGCCTGAGGTGCCGCGGGACGGGCGGTTCGCCCACAGCCCGCCGCGGCGTCGTCCTCCGGCAGGGCTTGCCGGAGAGACAACGATCCTGCGGCAGACCCCGCACCCTGGGCAGAGCCCCGCGCGGGAGCCGGTTGGTCTGATGGTGTGAAACATGCTGCTTTCGGAGTAATCGCAGAGGCTTGCGCCATTCGGCCGTCACGCTGTGCCTGTTGATCACGGTCCAGGTCGGGGAGCTCGCTGGTGCACAGGTCACGTGAGTGGCTGTTAGGAAGGATCCGCCGGGCCCAGCGCGAGCAAGGGCCGTCCAAGGCGCCGCCTCCGCGCAAGAGCGTGCGGGAGCCGGTGAAACGCTTCATCGACGCGACGCCGCGCGAGGACCTCGCCGCACCGGCGCAGCAGCGGCACACGATCCCGCGAATCATGGAACGTCCGGCTGCGGAGCCCGACTTCGAGCTGGACACCGACGCGGACGTGGTGTCCCAAGAGCCGCCCGACCCGCGCCGGACACTGCCCGACCTGAGCGCGAACGACCGGCTGCGCGAGCGCCTGCTCATCGGCAGCGACTTCTGCGGCCGGCCCGCCTCCCGCGGCCCGAGCAGCCGGGGGACTTCGACTTCGCGGAGAACCGCGCCACCACCCCCGGCCGCCGGTGCCGACCGGATCGTCTTCGCCGCCCCCTGAGCCGGGCCGGGTTCCCGCCTCCCATTCCACTTTCACCACAGGAGATCTTCAGCATGCGTCAAATCCCTCTGGAAACGCTCGACATCGCATCGGGGCGCATCATCAAGTGGCGCGTCGGACTTCACACCTCGGCGTATGCAGGCCAATACGGGAAGAACACTTCGAGCGCATCCTTCAATCAGGACAAGCACTACTCCCTGATGAGCAAGTGCCGCAACAGCAGAGACCCTCTGACATCGTGGCTCGCCGTCACCTTCGAGATCGAAGGAGAACTCGACCAGAACGCACTGGAGTCCGCACTGCTCCTCCTGGTGCAGCGACATCAAGTCCTGCGCTGCGAGTTCCAGCGGAACGCGGGAGACCTTTCCTGTGGCGTCCACGAGCCCGACGACATCGAGTTGGAGGCCGTCGACATGGGCGAATTCGACACGCCGCAGGAGGTCCAGGAATTCCTGGCGGACAGCTTCCAGAAGGACATGGACACCATTTTCTGGCCGCCGTTCACCATGGGCGCCGTCATTCGGGAGAGCGGCTCCACAACCGTCTACCTCGCATTCGACCACATCGTTTCCGACGGCATGTCGATGGCGAACATCGTCCATGACGTCCAGATCGCCTATGCCGCCTACTGTCGCGGCGAGGATCCGGACCTGCCCGACGCGCCCAGCTACGTCGAATTCTCCCGCGATCAGCGCCACCGCTACGCGTCGATCGACGCCGACGACGCCCGCCTCTCCTACTGGAAGGATTTCATCGCGCGAAACGGCAGCGTCTTCCCACAATTCCCGCTGGATCTCGGCGTCGAACCCGGCCGGCTGTACCCGTCGGTCAACGAAGCCGCAACCTTGTTGGACGACCGACAGGCCGAGGCGCTGGAGGCTCGTTGCCGGAAAGCGGGCGGGAAACTGTTCATGGGACTTCTCGCGGCGATTGCCGTGTCCCTGCGGGAAGAGGGCGGGCCGGACGTCTATCGTGCGCTGATGCCGCTCAGCGAACGGAATCAGGGTGACTGGCGGCACTCCGTCGGATGGTTCGTCAATACCCTGCCGATCGAGTTCTCCGTTGCCGAGGATCTGGATTTCGAGCAGATCCTGGCAGGGGTGCAGGAAGGCTTCACCACCATGATGGGAAGTCTCGACGTGCCGTTCGTCAGGGCATGGGAACTCCTCGCCCCCGAGCATTTCAACGCCCTCTGCTGGCCGTTCCCGGTCAATTTCATGTCCTACATCGACATGCGAAAGTGCCCGGGAGTCGAGAGCCACCCGAGCTGGCAGCCGATGTCACACGTCTGGGTGGCGCGCGTGAACGGCACCTGCTCATGGTTCCAACGGGACTCCTCCGGCTTGCACGTCAACTCCATCTACGTCGACATCCCACGTGCTCGCCGGACCATGACCCGCCTGCAGCACACCCTGCGCGAGACCCTGCGAAGTATGGCTTGAGGACCAGTTTCGAAGCCTGCCGGGAACGGCCGAGTACCTCGCTCCCCTTGGCACCGAAAAAGTGGCACTCTGCGCGCATGACCACCGATGAGTGCCTCTCGGCGATCGAGGCGTTGACTGTGCAGCCGTTCTCGGAGGTGTCCTTTGTCGACTCCTCGGGGGGAGGTGGGCCAGAGCACCATGTGCTCGCGCTGAAGGTCAGTCGGGATTTCTGGGATGACGACCACGGGCAGGCCCGGGCGGAGGCCGAAGCCGAGCTGCGGTCCTGCCTCGCCGAGCTGGCAGCACGGCTGACAACTCGGTGGGGTCAGGCGTTCGTCGTGGAACTCGGGCCGTACCTCAGTGCCGGCTGCGCGGGCGAGCCGGTGCCCGAGCCGGTCGACCATCTCAGCCAGCAGGCCGCGAGCATGCAGGTGTGGCCGCTTCCCGACCGCGATCGTTGGCTCGCGCTGGCGATCGGCCAGGCCGACAAGGAGCTGCCCCTCGTGCTGTTCGCCGCGGTCGGCCTGGCTTCCGCACTCGGCTTGGACTCGAGTGCCGGCGTCCCGTGAAGTGCCCAGGCAGGTATGGACGAACGTGCCCGGTGAACCGTCAAGAGCCATCTTGACTTGAAGCGTGCTTGAACTTCTAGGGTCTCTTCCAGCTGTTCGTCCGGCGAAGGGGGAAGTCGCTCGTGATCCTCGTGACAGGGGCCACCGGAAACATCGGAAGTGCGCTGCTGAAGGAGCTGCAGGCGTGCGGGGCGTACCCGATCAGGGGGCTCACCCGCGATGCCGCACGGGCAGCGTTCCCGGAAGGGGTCGAGGCCGTCGAGGGCGACCTCGCCGACGCGGCGTCCCTGGAGCCCGCTCTGGAGGGTGTGCGATCGCTGTTCCTCGTATCGCGCCTGGGCTCTGACGCCAACATCATCGAGGCTGCCCGGCAGGCGGGCGTGGAGCATGTCGTGCTCGTCTCGTCCATCACCGTCCAAACCCATCCGCACCTGGGCCCGGCTGCCGAGAACCTCGCTGTCGAGCGGCTGCTCCAGGACAGCGGCATGGCCTGGACGATCCTGCGGCCGACCCAGTTCGCCTCGAATGCCCTGATGTGGGCGGCGTCGGTCCGCGCGCGGGAATCGGTCCGCATGCCGTACGCGGACACCGGGCTGCCCACGATCCACCCCGCGGACATCGCGTCCGTGGCGCGTGTCGCGCTGACCGAGCCCGGCCACCGGGGTCTGACGTACGCACTGACCGGCCCGGAACGGGTGACGGCCCGCCAGCAGGTCGAGTCCGTCGCGGCGGTACTCGGGCGGGAGGTGCCGTTCGCCGAGATCAGCCGGGAGGAGGCCCGGGCGCAGATGGCCGCGGTCTTCGGAGCCGAGGTGGCGGATGCGGTGCTCGACGTGACGGGCGGAGACGTCAACGAAGCGCTGCAGCAGGTGCGCGACACGGTCGCACTGGTCACCGGCTCGGCGGCCAGGCCCTTCCGGCAGTGGGTGGCGGAGAACGCCATGGCCTTCCGCTGAGCTTCCCCACTCTGAGCAGGTTCACCCGCACGGGGCCGAGCATGTCCGGTGTACGCCGACGACGAGTGCACGGGTGGTCACGGTCGACATCGACGGCCCCCGGTCGGAGCCGAAGGCGCCGCTTCGGCCGCTGCGCGGTGGCGGTGGCGCTGCTCCCGACGGGGCGCGTCTGTCGGAGTGGACGTCGTCCGGAGGCCAGGTGTCCTCCGCTCTCGGGCTCCGGGCGTCCAGTACGGATGGATATATGACTACTACTGCCTGTCGCTGCCCTATCCGCCCCGCCGTCACGGCGGCCACCTCGATCGCGTTCCTCCTCACCGCGGTCGCCTCCCCTTCGGCCCGGGCTGCCACGCCGGACGGGGAGATCGTCACTGTCGCCTACACCGGTACCGAACAGACCGTCGTCGTCCCGTCGGACGTGTGCGCGGTGACGGTGGACGCGTTCGGGGCCGCCGGCGGCCGGGCGCCGCTCGGCGTGTCCCATGCCGCCGACGTCACCGAGGGTGCCTCGGGCGGAATGGGCGGCGAGGTGGCGGCCGAGATCGAGGTGCGGGCGGGGCAGCGGCTCGGGGTGAACGTGGGCGGCGCGGGCACCACCGGTGTCGCCGGCCCGTTCGGGAACCCGGGCGAGTTCGGCAAGGGCGGCTACAACGGCGGCGGCGAGCCCGGCGGGCGCCAGGACGCGGGCGGCTACCCGGGCGCGGGCGGCGGCGGCGCGACCACCGTGGCCCTCGACGACGCCGTGGTGATCATCGCGGGCGGCGGGGGCGGCGCCGGCGGGACGTACGACTACGACGGCGACGAGGTGGGCCGGGGCGGCGACGGCGGCCAGTCGGGGACGAACGGGGCGGACGGGGCGGTGGCCGGCTACCCGGACCAGTACCGGGTGGGCCGCGGCGGAACCTCCGGGGGAGGCGGTGGCGCGGGCGGGGCCGCCGGCGTCAGCACGCCGGACGGAACGATGCCGGGCGCGCCCGGCGGCGACGCGAACGGCACCGAGGGCGGCGACGGGGGCCGGCTCGACGTGGGCTTCTCGGACGTGACCGGTGGTGGCGGCGGCGGTGGCGGGGCGCACGGCGGCGGCGCGGGCGGCGGTGCCGGCACGTACGGGTTCAACGGGGTCGGCGGCGGCGGAGGTGGCGGCGGCTCCAGCACCGGCCCCGCCGACGCGGTCTTCACCACGGGCGCGCGCGCCGGGGACGGCGAGGTGCTCCTCCAGTGGCACACCTGCTCCCCCTCCCCGTCACCGTCACCGTCCCCCTCCAGCGAGACTCCGACGCCGACGCCGGCCCCGGGCAGCACGCGACCGGCGCTGCCCCAGACCGGCGACCGGACGAACACGGGCCTGCTGACGGCAGGCGTCGCCGCCCTGCTGGCCACCGGCGTGGCGCTGGTGTCGCTGGCGCGGCGCGGACGCCGGAGCTGACCGCCGCCGCCTCGCCGGCCGCCGGGCGGCGTCAGCCGATCAGCGTCCGGTACGAGGTGTTCTCGGGCGTGAAGACCAGCACGAATGCGCGGCCGGCCCCGGTGGCGGTCTCGTGCAGGCGGGCGAGGGCCTCGGCGGCGGTCGGGAGGGTCAGGCCGAGGGCCTCGGCGGCGGCGTCGCGGTCGGCGTGCAGGGTGGGCGCGTCCTCCAGGTACTCAGCCTCGGCCTCGTCGCTCTCCGCCGCGGTGCACCGGGGGCAGTCGCGCCACCACGGCGCGGCCAGCAGCAGGCGCAGCAGCTCGGGCAGGTCGAGCGCCACCAGGGCCGCGCCGCCCTCGGAGTCGGCGTACAGGACGGGCCGTTCCTCCCCGCCGTCGCCGCAGAAGAAGTAGGTGCCGCCCGCGCCGTCCTTGGCGAACGGCTCCAGGGCCTGGCCGGACGCCAGGTGGACGGGCTCCCCGTGCTCGTGGTCGGCGAGGACGAAGTCGCCCGGCCAGGAGAGGAAGTCCGCGGCGGCGGCGTGGTCGCGGACGGCGGCGAGCAGGGACGTCGACATGCGCGGCACTGTACTGCGCGCCGCCGACACCGCCCCCGCCTGCCCCGTCCGGCCCGTCTCACCGTCCGGACGTCTCACCGTCCTGATGAGGCGCTCACGCCAGCCAGGCCGTCACCTGGCCGACCGCCGCGGACCCCCACGCCAGCTCCATGTGGTTGAGGCCGCCGAGCAGCGCGGTGCCGCCGACCTTCCCGATGCCCGTGGTGTCCAGTGCGCTCGCGGTGAGGACCAGGCCGTCGCTGGGGCCGCGGCCCTCGTTCAGGATGCCGGGGAGGTCCGCGGAGCCGCCGGCCAGCAGGTAGGTGGCCACGGTCGCGGGGACGCCCGCCTGCTGGAGCGGCTTGATCAGCGAGCCGGCGTCGATCGCGGCCTGGATGCCCTGGCCGGAGGTGTAGAAGCCCTGGCCGCCGTAGTAGGTGGTCCACCAGTCCTGCATGGTGGTGTCCACGCCGTAGGGGCCGTCCCAGCGGGCGAGCAGTTGGCGCTGGCCGGGGAAGCAGTCGTAGCCGCCGGTGGGGAGCACGCCGAGGCAGGGCTGCGCGGTGTAGGTGCCGTAGCAGGTCATGTACAGGTGCGGGGACGGCGCGTTGGCGGTGCCGCCGCAAGCCGGCCAGGTGGCGAGCGAGAAGGCCCAGCCGTGCGCGTAGGTGTAGTCGAGGCCGCCGTTCGGGCCGCCGAGCGTCACCAGCCTGCGCACGTCGCCCGCGTAGCCGCGTCCCCAACTCGGCTTCACCGACGAGACGTAGGCGCGCGCCGCGACCTCGCCCTTGCTCCAGGCGACCACGTCGACCTGGGTCGCGCCGGTGCGGGCCCTGATCACCGCGAGGGCGTCGCCGACGGCCTGGGCCTGCATCAGGTTGTCGCCCTGCTTGTGCGCGAAGCCGATCGCGAACACCCGATGGCCGGCCGCCGCGAGGGCCTGCGCCATGCCGGTGCCCGGGCAGCTGGACGCGCCGCAGCTGCCGGTGTCGCCGGGGTTCGCCCAGGCCCGGTCGGCGTTGTCGTTGGCGCCGTGCACCAGCAGCACGGGCGTCCCGCCGGCGGTGTTCCAGCCCTGCGCGCTGTACAGCAGGAACCGGCCGGAGAACGGGCGCTTCACGCCGCCGAAGTACGTGACCCGGGCGCCGTCCTGGTCGCCGCGCCCGTCCGACGGGTACTGCTCCTGCGTGAAGCCGGACGTGCTGTCCAGGTAGCGCTCGACCTGCGCCCAGCCGTTGCCGGGCGAGGCGAAGACCGCCTCCTGGGCGAGGTACCCGGGGACGGCGGCGGCCGCGCCGGCCCGGGCGGGGGCGAGGCCGAGCGCGAGCAGCGCGGCGGCCAGCAGGGCGGTGAGAACGGACCTGAGCGGGTGGCGCACCTGGTCCTCCTTCGGCTGACGGGTGACCGCCGCCGGCCGGCCACGTGGGGGTGGGCCGGTCGGCGGTCCGGGTGTGGGTCAGGTCACGTTAGGGGCGGCGGGCGCGGGCACCCATGTGTCCGGACCACAGGGCGCGGGGCCGGGCAGTGTCGCCGCGCCACAGGCGGGCGCCGCCGCGTCGGCGTCGTCCCCGCGCGGACCCCCGGTTGCGTGCCCGGTCCGATAGGTTGGGACGCGCAAGCACCCCGTCCACTGCACCGACCGCACCGACCGCCGAAGGACCGCCCACACATGACCGCCGCTCTGCCGGGCTTCGCCGGCCGCACCTACCTCTTCCAGGTCGACAACGGCGCGGCCTTCCGCAACTCCTACTCGGCGGACGGCGCCCGGCTGCGCTGGGAGGGCCTCGGCGAGTCCGCCGGCCAGTACGAGGACGTCCCGCTGCACACCGCCGAGGTCTCCCCGGGCATCTGGTTCGTCTCCTGGACCGAGCGCAGCGGCCTCACCGTCAGCCACGTCATGGACCTCAACTCCCTCACCGTCAAGGTCTTCTGGACCTGGGAGGGCGAGACCGGCCGCGTCGGCGAACTCCACACCGGCACCCTCACCCCGGCCTGACCCGACCCGCCGATCGCGTCCAGCACTCCGACCCCGCGCGCGAAGAGCAACTCCTGCACAGCGTCCATCCCCCTGCCGCGGGCCACCATCTCGCCGCCCTCGACTGACGCGTCCCGTGCCCGGTGCCCGGGCGGGGTGTCACGGCTTCAGGTGGGTGGAGAGGAACTGGAAGCCGGACGGGAGGAGTTTGATCCAGGTGGTGAAGTTGTGGCCGCCCTCGGGGACGGAGGCGACGGCGGTGGACAGTGGGGGTTTGGCGGCGGCGGTGAAGGCGTCGGCGTCCTTGCGGAAGTCGCCGTCGCCCTTCTCGGCGCCGCTGAGCATGACCGCGGTGGCGGGCATCGGGAGGTGCTGGAGGCGCCAGAGCAGGTCGGCCTCGTCGCGGCGCTGCTGGCTGCCCTTGAACAGGTCGCCGGTGGTGACGTCCTCGGCGGCCTTCAGGTAGCCGGAGATGGAGACGCCGCCGGCGAACACCTCGGGGTGGCGCATGGCGAGCTTGGCGGCGCAGTACCCGCCGGTGGAGTTGCCCATCACGCCCCAGGCGGCGGGGCCGGTGGCGGTGCGGTAGGTGGCGGAGATCGCGCGCGGGACGTCCTTGGCGAAGTAGGTCTCGGCCTGCGGCCCGTCCGGGACGTTCTCGCACTCCGGATCGGCGGGCATCGCGGGCGAGGGCCGCATCAGGACCAGGACGGTGGGCTGCATCCGGCCGGCCCGCATCTCGTCGAGGGCGACGCCCGGGTAGTTGAAGCGGGTGATCAGCGCCTTGGCGTCGCCGGGGAAGCCGGTCATCGCGATGACGGCGGGGAACTTCCGCTGTTCGTTGCCGGGCTGGAAGTACTGCGGGGGCAGGTAGACGTATCCGTCGGTGCTCAGGCCGGTGCGCGCGCCGGGGATGCGCACCGATCGGATCTCGCCGACCTTCTGCGGGTCGCGTCCGACGGTGGTGTTGACGGGTTCCTTGCCGAGCTCCTGGGCGGGCAGCACCGGCAGGTTGCTGGGCTCGGGTTCGGTGGACGGGCTGTCGCTCGGCGCGGCGGTGGCGCCGGGTGCCGGGGGCGGGGCGGCGGCGGCCTTGACGGAGACCGGGCCGTCCTTGCCGGTGCCCAGCAGGTCGTTCCAACTGCTGTAGAACGAGAAGTAGTTGTTGACGACCAGGCCGATCACCGCGAGCAGCGCGAGCTGGCTGCCGAGCAGCAGGCCGATCCGGCCGAGCACGGCCCGCCAGGTCCGCTTCGCGACGGCGGGCCACCACCAGACGGTGGCGCACAGCACGCCGAGCGCGATCTCGATCGTGAACAGCAGCAGCGTCGTGCTGGTCAGCCCCATGGCCGTGTTCCCCGTGTCTTCCCCTCGCCGCGCGCCCACGAACCGGTGGCAACCGGACTCGGCGCGGCCGTGACCAACGTGCCGGCTAAGTATGCACGCTGCGATGAGGACGTCGGCGGGGCCCCGGGGGTTCCGCCCGGCCGCCCCGAGCGCCCTGGGCAGCGGCGTTCGGGGCGGCGGACGGCTCGCCGACGAGGGTCAGGCGTGGGTGCCGCCGTCGATGCGCAGCTCGGTGCCGGTGACGAACGCGCCGTCGTCGGAGGCCAGCATCGCGACGACGCCCGCCACCGCCTCGGGTCCGGCGAAGCCCTGGCCGAGGGCGGGCTGGAGCTTGGCGAACCAGGACATGTCGGCGTCCTCGGGCAGGCCGGGGGCGGCCGTCATGCCGGAGGCGATCGAACCGGGGGCGACGCAGACCGCGCGCAGGCCCTGCTTGGCGTACTCGGCGGCGATGGCGTGGGTGAAGGACTGGATGCCGCCCTTGGTGGCCGCGTAGGCCGCCATGTAGGGGTGGGCGAAGCTGGTGGCGGTGGACGAGAAGTTGACCACCACGCCGCGGCCGGTGGCGAGCAGCGCCGGAAGCGCCTCACGGGTGACCAGGAAGGTGCCGGTGAGGTTGACCGCCAGCATCCGGTTCCAGAACTCCAGCGTGGTCTGCTCGGTGTGCGCGGAGCGCAGGATGCCCGCCGCGTTCACCACCGCGTCCAGGCCGCCGAGTTCGGCGATCGCGCTGCCGACGCCGGCCCGGATGGACGCCTCGTCGGAGATGTCGACGACCTTGACGGTCAGCCGGTCGGCGGTGCCGTCGGCCTCGGCCCGGGCGCGGGTGGCGGCGAGGCCCGCCTCGACCACGTCGGCGGCGACCACGGTGCCGCCCTCGGCCAGGATCCGGTGGACGGTGGCCTGGCCGATGCCGGAACCGGCGCCGGTGATCAGGACGCGGCGGCCTTCGAAGCGGTTCATGGGGTCTCCCTGTGGTGCGTCGGGTCGGACGGGGTGCGGTCCGGCCTCTCGATCTGCACGTTACGTCAACATGGCACGTTGTGCCACATCCGCGCTCCGTGACGCGTGGGCGGCTACCCTGGACACCGGCGCACCCGCACGCCACCGCGCACGCCCGCACCCGTACCCGCACGTCACCCGCCCGGCGGCACCCGCCGGCCCGCCCCGAGGGACACCCCATGGCCGCCCCCGAACGCCCCGCGCCCTCCCTCACCGAGCGCCGCAAGGCCGCCACCCAGCAGGAGATCGCGCTCACCGCCGCCCGCCTGTTCGGCGAACGCGGCGCCGAGGGCACCACCGCCGAGGACATCGCCCGCGCCGCCGGCGTCTCGCTGCGCACCTTCTACCGCTACTTCCGCACCAAGGAGGACGCCGTCGCCCCGCTGCTCGCCGACGGCTCCCGCCACTGGGTCGACCTGCTCGCCGCCACCGCCCCCGGCACCCCGCTGCCGACCGCCCTGGTCGACTCCGCCCGCGCCTCGCTCGGCCCCGCCCCCGGCCGGCCCGCCGCCGTCCTCGACCGGACCCGCGGCCTGCTCCGCGCCCTGCCCGAGGACCCGGCGCTGCGCGACGTCTGGCACCGCACCCAGCACGAGACCGAGGCCGCGCTGCGCCCCGTCCTGGCCGCGCTCACCGGCCTGCCCGCCGACGGCCTCGACATCCGCCTGCTGGCCGCCGCCGCCAACGCCGCGATGCGGGTGTCCGTGGAGGCCTGGGCGGCGAGCGACACCGACGCTGCGGATGCCGCGGACCTCGCCGAGGCCGCCTTCCGCCGGCTGGCCGGACCGCTCACCGAGCTTCCCCGCACGGCGAGTTGACGCCCCGCCGGGTGGCGGGCCGGGCGCCCCGGAGTTCGCCCGCCCGCTGATCCGATGCTCCGACGTACGACCACCCGACCTATTGCGCCGATCGGATGGACCGTCCCGGCCGGGCCTTGCCGCGCCGCCGCGCCCGCCCGGATCGTGGTGGCACGAACCGGCGGACCCGCCCCGCCCGCGGCAGCCGGACGTGCTCCGGGCGGGCCCGTCATGTGGCGACGGGCCCGCCCGGACCTCCCCTCAACTCCCCTTTCACCGACGGACGTTCACACCGGGACCACTGCCACCGGACACTGCGCGTGGTGCAGCACGGCGTGCACCGGCGTGGCCAGCCGCAGGCCGAAGCGCGGGGCAGGCTGGTGCCGGGAGACCACCACCATGGCGGCGGTCCGGGACTCCTCCACCACGGTCGCGGCGGTGCCGCCGGTCAGCTGCCGGCTCTGCACATCGACGGTGGGGAACTCCTCGCGCACCGGGTCGCAGGTACGCAGCAGCAGCTGCTCGTGCAGCCGGTTCTCCTCGCCGAGCTCGTCGACCATCGGCGCCATCCGGCCCACGTCCGCCACCACCGGCGACCAGGTGTGCAGCGCCCGCACCACCAGGCCCCGCCGGGCGGCCGTCCGGCAGCCGAACCGCAGCGCGGCGGCGTCCCGCTCGTCGTGGATCGCCACCAGCACCGGACCGTCCGGGTGCTCGGTGCCGCGGACCACCACCACCGGGCAGGCGGCGTGCGCGGCCACCCGCAGGCTGACCGAGCCCAGCAGCAGCGAGGCGAACCCGCCGTGGCCGCGGGTGCCGAGAACCGCCAGCCCGGCGTGTTCGGCGGCGGTCAGCACGGCCTCCGCGGCGTCGCCCGGCACGACGTCCCCGGTGATCCGCAGCGTCGGATGCGCCGCCTGCAGGCCCGCCCGGATGGCCTCCAGCAGCTCCGCCGCCTCCCGCAGGATCATGTCCGTGACGGTCGCCCCGGTGCGCGGCGACAGGGTGACGGTGCCGGTGTTGACGGCGTGCACCAGGTGGAGGCTGTCCCCGCGCCGCTCCGCCTCCCGGGCCGCCCACTCGGCAGCCTCGGCGCCGGGCTCCGAACCGTCCACCCCGACGATCACCCCGCTGGGTCCCCTGATCTCCATGGCACACTCCTCGGACCCGGGTTGGTCCTTCCAGCATGC
>NZ_JBSGDD010000015.1:76591-100242 GCF_053602195.1 Kitasatospora sp. NPDC004531
CGCCCGTGCTCTCACCGCCCCGCCGGGTCCTCCTCCCCCGTGTACGGGGCGCTCGGCAGCGGGGCGCCGGTGAGGAAGGCGAGGACGGCGGCGCGGTACTCGGCGGGGCGGTCGACGGCGATGGCGTGGCCCGCGCCGGGGACGTACAGCAGTTGGGCGCCGGGCAGGGTGTCGCGGTACTCGCGGGTGACCTCCCAGTGCTTGTAGTCGCACTCGCCGCGCAGCACCAGCGCCGGGACGTTCACGGTGCGCAGCGCGGGCCGGGGGTCGGGGCGGTGGGCCAGGTCCTCGGCGATCAGTTGGTTGGCGTAGAAGCCGGGGGTCTTGACGGGCAGCTCGGCGTTCGAACCGGGGTGGCAGGTCGCGGCGGAGCCGGAGATGGCGAGCAGCTGCCGGAACAGCGCGTCGGCCTGGTCGTCGGGCAGCAGGGCGTGCGCCTGGGCGGGGTCGAGGGCCAGCAGCGCGGTGCCGAGCGGGACGCGCAGTCCGTTGCCGCCGAGTTCGTCGATCCGGCGGCGTTGGTCGGGGGTGAGGCGGTCCCAGAGCCGGCCGGCTTGGTCCTCGGTGTATTCGGGGGTCCAGAGTGCGCCGGGCGAGGTGAACACCACCCGTGCGACGTGGTCGGGGTGGGCGGCGAGGTACTCGGCGGCGAGGGTGCCGCCCCAGGACGCGCCGATCAGCACCAGTCGCTGTGCGCCGAGCTGTTGCCGGATCGCCTCCAGGTCGTCCACCTGCCGCTGCACCGTGTACCCGGACAGGTCGGCCGGTCGCGGGGAGTCCCCCGTCCCCAACTGGTCGTACGCGTAGACCTGGTAGCCCGCGCGGCTCAGCTCCTCGTCCAGTCCGTCCGCCGCTTCGCCGGGCGTGCCGGGCCCGCCGTGCAGCCGGACGACCGGCTCGGGCCGGGCCGTTCCCCGGGCGGGGGTCAGGTGGTGGGCGAGCCGCGAGCCGGTCGGCAACTCCCAGTAGGCGTCGGCCTTTCCGGGCGCCGCCCGCTCCCCCGGCCACAGCACGGCCGTGCCCAGTCCGGCCGCCAGCACCGCGCTCATCGCCACCGGCAGCCAGCTGGGCCACCCGGCCAACCGCCGCGCTCCCCACACCGGCGCCCCGCAGCCGAGGGCCACCCCGCCCAGCGCTCCGGCCAGCATCACGCCCAGGTCGGGCCGCACCGTCCCGGCCGCCACCATCCCGACCCCGGCCCCGACCGTCCCGCCGAGCACCCCGACCACCAGCAACGCACCCGCAAGCAGCTTCTTCATGCCACCCACCGTCGCCCGTCCCGGGCCCGGCCGGCGTCCCCGCCGAGGCTCGACCGGGTCACCCGGCGGGTGGACAACCGGTCACCCCCGGAGGGGAGTTGGCAGCCCTCGGCGGTACGAGCCGCCGAAGCCCGATGGCGTCAGCGCGGGCCGGCCGGTGCGGCTTCCTCGGCGTCGAGCTGGTGGTCGGCCCAGACGTAGCTCTCGGGGAGCAGCTCGGTGATGGCGACCGTCCGGAGCCGCTCACCTGCCCCGACGATCACCCGCAGAGCCGGGAAGTAGTCGAGGAGAACCTGCCGGCACCGCCCGCACGGCGGCACGACACCCCGGTCGCGGTCGCCCACGGCAACGATCGTGTCCAGCTCGTAGGCCCCCTGGGCGGCAGCCGCCCCGAGGAGAACCAGCTCCGCGCAGGGACCGCCGGTGAAGTGGTAGGCGTTCACCGCGGTGACGATCCGACCGTCCTGGGCACGGGCCGCCGCTGCCATGGTGTGGTTCTCACCCCGACAGCGCGTGCGTGCGACGTGGGCCGCGGCCTCGATGAGCTCGTGGTCGACGTCGTGGGCATGCGTGGTCATCTTCTCCGCCTTCGTGAGGTGCTCGGTGTGCGCCCCTTCGCGGCGCACCGCCTGGTGCGGTCAGCGGGGTGCGCGGTCCTTCACGGCGAGGGAGGCCAGCGCGTCGCGGACCCGGGGGCCGAGGTCGACGGCGCCGGCCTCGTGGTGGGCGACGGGGAAGGACGCCGCCGGGGGCTTGTCCTGCCACCAGAAGAACTGGCGGGCCGCCCGGCGGACGAACACCGTCGCGCCCACCACGTTGTTGACGAAGACGACCTCCAGCGCGGGGAACCCGGCCGGGTCGGCGGCCGGGTCCTCCAGGTGGAAGACCTGGGTCCGCAGGCTGCGGTGGTCGACGCCCACCACGTGCGTCGCCAGCAGTTCCGACCCGGTGAAGCGGTAGCCCTCCGCCAGGAGTGCGTCCATCACCGCCTCGTGCAGCGGGAGGGCCGCCACGTGCAGGAAGTCGACGTCCCGGACGTCGTCGGAGTCGTAGCCGATCGTGGTGACCAGGGACAGGTCGACGCCGGTCGACCGGCCGCCGAGCTCGGTGACGGGGCAGTCCCAGCGCAGCCGGCCGTGGAAGCCGATCCGGTGCTCGGTGGTGCGCTCCACGTCGAACCAGGTGATCTCGGGGCGGAGCGCGACCTCGTGGCCGTCGATCATGTTGCCCTCCCAGTCGCGGGCCTTGCTCACCACGTCCAGGTGCAGGTCGTGGATCCGCAGCTTCAACCAGCCGGCCCGGAACAGCACCTCGCCGTCGATCCGCCCGCCCGGCTGCGGGAGGACGGTGCCGAGCACGGTGTCGATCCGCGGATCCCGGCCGTTCCCGTCGATTCCCAGCAGCTTCCGCAGCCCCATCGTCCGCCTCCCCGTGCGAAGTTCGGGCAAAGCCTAATGCCGGCCCCGGCGCGGAGACACGGCGGAGGCGGAACGGGCCGTCGCGGCTATGCTCGTCCCCGCTGACCGCACCGAGGAGGGGGGCCGCCGGTGGCCGAGCGTGGAAAGTCGGGGATCGGGCCCGAGGCGGAGCTGACCGACCCGCCCGAGGTCGAACTGCGGCTCGACGACCCGGAACTGACCGACCGGTGGATCGCCGGCACGGCAGTGATCCGGGCGGGCCGCCAGGCGCTGGAGACGGTCGAGTTCAGCGTGGAGCTGGTGGCCGACGCCTACAGCCACCGGGGCAGGCGGCTGGCGATGGTGATCTGCGGGCTCGCCGTCGACGCCTACTCCTTCGAGCTGGCACCGGGCGAGGAGAACCAGGTGCGGTTCCGGCGGGAGCTGCCCTGGGAGTGCCCGTTCACCGAGTACGGCGGCCAGGGCTTCGACTTCGGGGTCGGCGTGCAGGCCACGCTGCGCACCGTCCCGGCCAGGAAGGGCGGCATCCGCCACCGGATCCCGCTGCGGGTGCCGCCGACCCCCGCACCGGCCGCCGCCGTCGCGGCCTTCGCCGAACTCGGCTGGACCGAGCGCTCCGCCCGGGTGATCGACCAGCACATACCGGGATCCGGTCAGCTCTACCCGGGCCACCAGTCGGTGTTCCTCACCGACCCCGCGGGCGAGGCCCGGGACTTCTCCCAGCTGGAACTGTCCTTCGTCACCAACCAGGTCGGCTCCCTGGTGCACCTGCGCCGAGCCGCGCCAGGCAAGTACAAGTGGAGTTCCAGACCGCCGACAGTCACCTTCCCCGTCGCCCACCACGAGGTCACCCACGTCAACCTGACAGCCCGGGCCCGCACCGCCCTGGACGAACTGCGGATCCTGGAACGGGCGTAGCCCCGCGGCCCTGCCCGCGGGACCCCGAGGCGACCTTCAGGCCTCGGCACCCGGAGCAGAGTTCGCCTCACCGCCGACCCTCCGGAATCCGGAGGCCAGAAGGTCCTGGTACGGCTGGAACTGGAACTGCGGCGGTGGAGCCATGTCACCGAAGGACTTGCCGAACTCACGCGGCGATCGTGCCAGTTCCAGCAGGACCCGGTCCGCCTCGTCGTCGCCCGCGAGGCCGGGCGCCAGGGCCGCACAGCCACGCACGCCCCGGTGCGGGTCACTGAGCCAGGAGCGCGTGTCGCCGCCGAGCCCACCGACCGCGATCAGGATCGTTGCCAGGTCGAATACGGATTCGGCGGCCTCGGCCAGCTCCATCAACTGCTCCAGCAGGGCCGGACGCTGTGTCGAGGCAGAGGGGTGACGGGCCAATGACCCGACCGCTGCGGCCGCGCACGTCCTGCGCCGGGCCCGCTCCGAGGCGAGGTGCGGCACCGTCCGCCGCAGGAGGGTCGGCACCAGATCGAAGCAGGCGAGCGCCGCCCGATCAAGGACGAGTGCCCCCAGGCCCGTGCCGTCCTGCCACATCCGGGCCCGGGCGTCGGCATCGGCCGCCAGATAGCCGTCGGTCCAGGTCTGCAGCTCGGACCTTCGCTTCTCGACCAGCGCGCGGACTTCCGGCGCCCGCTCTCCAAGATCGGCTCCGACACCGACCGCGTACAGGTAGACGAGCATCGCATCCGCCAGAGAAGGGTCCTCCGGCCCCAACAGCGGATCGTCCAGAAGTTCCGCGACGATCAGCGCAGTCGGCGCCGTCACCGGCCAGGCCTTGCCCTCCCGGCGAAGCGTTGTCGACCACAGATGCGAATACCCGTCGACGAAAGCCCTCGTATTATCACCGAGGAGCGCCGCCAGGTGCCGCGGCGTGTCACTGGCGAGGCCCTGGGCGTGGAACAGTCCGGACCACTCCACGTCGGCCATGTGCGCAACCACGACCAGGATGCTGTCACGGCACACCGACAGGCCCGTCCGACCTGGGTGCCGTCCGTTCGGCAGCGCTACCGATGCTGCCCGTCGCGGCACTGCACTCATCGCCAACGGGGCTCTTCCGACGGGACGACTGCCGTGACGCAGGTGCAACTGCCGGGCGCGGCACAGGTGTTCGTTGCCCGTCCGTCCGGGCGCACGCGCTGGTGGGTCGGTGAGGCAGTCGGCCTCCGCGCGGGCTGCGCCAGGGGGTTGGGCGGGCTCCGAGGGGGTGCTTCGCTGGCGGAGCTGTCCGGGGCGTGGTCAGATCTGCACATCCAGGGCTTTTCGGGCTTTTCGCGCCCGCGTCGGCCGCTGCCGAAGGTGCGGGGTGAGCCCGGAAGCCGCACACCTCTGGGAGGACAGCTTGAGACGGAAGAACATAGCCCTGCTTCGGCGCGCGGCCCTGTCCGCGCTGGTCGCGGCGCTGCTGACGGGAGCGGTGTCGACCCGGGCCGCGGCCGGCGGCGGGCACGGGCATGACGGGGACGGCGACTGCGCGGACTCCTGCCAGCACGGAAGGCCCGAGCCTCCCGGCCCCGAGGGTCCCCCCGGGCCTCCCGGGCCTCCCGGACCTCCCGGGCCGCCCGGACCCGAGGGGCCTCCCGGGCCGACGCTGCCGACCGTGATCGTCCAGGAGAGCCACATGCTGCTTCCCGGACTCAACACCGGCACCGCGACGTGCCCGCCGGGAACCGTCATCACGGGCGGCGGAATGAGGACGCCGCTCGGCGCCAACAACCTCACGGCCCAGGTGTACGAGTCCTATCCTTCCGCCGCGGACACCTGGACGCTGTCCTTCAACAACTCGGCGAGCACCTCGGGTTCGTACCAGGTCTACGCCATCTGCCTGCCGGTCACCCCGGCCGACTGACCGCCGACCGACGAGAGGAGCACCCTTCGTTCCGGCTGCCGCAGCGACCCCGGCAGCCGGAGGCCGGGCGGCGGGACGGGCCACGCCGCTGCCTCGTCGGCGTCGTCTGCCCGGGCAGCCGCCGTGATCACCAGGCCCGCCGACCGGCCCCGCTCACCAATCCCGGCAGGCGGTCAGCTTCTCCGCGTCCGCGTCGGTGAACCCGTATGCCGAGGCGACGAAGCAGAACTCGCCGCAGATGCACTCGCGCGCGACCGTCTCGATCTCGCTGCCGGCCGCCACGAACTCCTGGTCCAGCAGGTTGAACTCCTCCGTCGCCGCCCGGGTGAGCGCGTACAGGGCGTCCAGGTCCGACGGCCGCTCGGTCTCGATGCGCTCGCACAGCCGCAGCAGGATCGCCACGCCCCGGGCGACGACCCGGTCGGGGAAGTACGCGTCGTCGAACATCTCCCGCAGGAACGCGCGTTCCCCCACCTGCTGGTTGGTGATCGGCACGGCACTTCCCATCTCCGCGACAGCCTGACGCGCCGATCATGCACAGCACCGCTGACAACGAGTCGCTCATCGGGCGAGCCACCAGGCGGTGGCGAGGTGCAGGACGGCGGCCGCGCCGGCGCCGACGGCCATGCCGACGTTGCGCTGCCGCACGCCGATCGCCGCGTCCCCCACCTGGGCCAGTCCGGCCACCACCAGCAGCGGCCAGGCCGCAGCCCGCGGACCCGCCGCCAGCACCAGCGCGGCCACCACCCCGAGCGGGACGGCGCGCACCGCGTAGGCCCGGACGTACAGGCGCGTCCCGGCGGTGATCGGCTCGCCCGCCGCGAGCACCAGCCCGGGGCGGATCACTCCGGCCACGGCGGCTCCGGCGCCGAGCAGGGCCGCCACCGCGTTGGCCACCAGCAGAGCAGTCATTCCATCTCCCCCTGAATCATTCGAGCTCTGAACGATGCGAGGAAGCTACCATTCGGGCTGTGAGCGATGTCAAGGGAGCAGCGGCGCTGCGCGCAACGGTGGTCTTCAACCTGGGCACCCTCGGGGCGCTCGCCTCCGAGCGCTTCGCGGCGCGGGTCGAGGCACTGGGGATCAAGCCCAAGCACGCGGGCCTGCTGGCCGCGCTGGACGCCGGATCGGCGGCCTCCCAGCAGGAGTTGGCGACGCGGCTCGGCGTCGCGCCCAGCCTGATCGTCGCCCTCGCCGACCAGCTCCAGGAACTCGGCGCGGTCGAACGCGTCCGCGACCCCGAGGACCGCCGCCGCCAGGTCCTGACCCTCACCCCCGCGGGCCGCCACCTCCTCGCCCGCTGCGCCGAGGCCGCCGAAGCCGCCGACGGCGACCTGACCGCCGGCCTCACCCAGACCCAACGCACCACCCTGACCCGCCACTTGCGCACCCTCGGCGCGCAGCAGCTCCCCCACTGACCCCGGCGCCCGGATCGGTCGCCGCCACCCCGTGGCGCCCGTGCGGCGCAGCGGAGTTCGGGGCAGGGAAAACCGGCTTGCCACGGGGGTGGCCGCCCGGGATGCTGGCCGGGTGCCAGGTCAGCGGAAGAGGAAACGCCAGCAGCAGGAGCTCGCGCGGGAGCATGCCGCCCGCTACTACGCGCAGGGGGCCGGCAGCTGGCAGGTGCTGCTCAGCTCCGGGGATCATGCGGAGTTGAAGGCGTATGTCAACGAACTCTCGGCCGCCGAGCCGGACTTGCGGTCCGACGACCTCAGGATCGACATGTTCTGCGGCCGCGACGAGCACCCGACCCGCTACCGGCTGAGCCGCTTCGTGCCGAACCCCGGGCCGGACCGGACGCCCGCCGAGGGCTGATCCGGAACCGGCGTGCCCGGTCGGGGAGTTCACCCCAGGCCGAGCTCCTCCCGGGCGCCGGTGACCCAGCGCAGCACACCGTGGGCCGCGCTCTTCTCGGCGAGTTCGGCGGCCTCGGCGAGCAGCGTGGCGGCGTCCTCGCGCCGGTCCTGCTGGGCGGCGAGGAAGGCGAGGCCGATCAGGTTGGCGGCGACGCCGGGCAGGAAGCCGAGGTCGCGGCGGAGGCGGGTGGATTCCTCGAAGTGGGCGCGGGCGGCGTCGAGTCGGCCGGCCATGTGGTCGGCGAAGCCGAGGTGCCGCAGGACGTAGGAGAGGGTCGTCCGGTCACCGGCGCGGGCGGCGAGTTCACGGGCCCGCCGGAGGGCCGGCAGCGCCGCCGCCTGGTCGTCCCGGACCACCTGGTGGAACGTGCCGACCCAGAACAGCGCTTCGCCCTCACCGCGTTCGTCACCGAGTCGACCGTACAGTTCGGCGGCCTGCGCGAAGAGCTCCAACTCGCGGGCGTCCTCGGCCCGTTCGTCCAGGAAGCGGGCGTGGAGGAGCTTGCCCCGGGCGAGTGCGAGGTCCGCTTCGATCGCGTCGAGGCCGCGCTCGGCGGGCCCGAGGCCGCCGCTGTCACCGCCGAACACGGCCAGTTGGTAGGCGCGTTCCGCCTCTGCCATGCGTCCGTCCACAGTCATGGGGTGATCGTAACCGGCCTCAAATCGCCTCGTACGGACCGGATTTGAGCAGGGCGGCGGCGTCCCGGCAGGCGGCGACGGGGGACGTGTCGGCGGTGAGGTGCTCCAACGAGTACGCGCCCGCGTAGTCTGCGGCGGCCAGGGCGCGGAGGCAGTCCCGGACGGGTACGCAGCCGGTGCCGAGCGGGGCGGGGTGGTGGGTGCCGGGGGCGGCGATGTCCTTGAGCTGGACGTGCAGGAGGTGGCCGGCAAGAGCGGTGATCGCCTCGGCCGGGTCCTGGCGGTGGGTGGCCCACCAGCCGGTGTCGAGGTTGACGCCGATGGTTCCGTCGGCCGATTCGCCCACGTCGGCGAGGAGTTGGGCGGGTGTGGCGTGTTCGGGGTGGTTCTCGATGGCGAGGCGGATGCCGTGGTCGCGCAGCATGGCGATCGCGTCGGCGCGGTGGGCGTCGAGGTAGCGGCCTCCGCCACCGGTGAGCAGTCCGGCGCCGAGCGCGGCGGTGATCCGGCAGGCGCGCAGCGCGGTGTCGCGGGTGGCGCCCAGGTAGCCGTGGAATCCGACCGCGCGCAGCCCGTGCTCGGCGAGCAACTCGCGGGCTGCTTCGAGGTGTTGGTCGGTGGCCCAGTGCGGGTCGAGGTGTCCGGACCACAGCTCGACGGCCTCGAACCCGGCGTCCCGCACCTCCCCCAGCAGGGCGCCGAGCCGCTCCCGGTAGGTCTCCGCCGGAGCGAACGCCGCCCGCACGGCCTGCGCGCACTCGGCCCAGCCGCCCAGGAACGGGTGCGCGGGGTCGTCCTGCCGCCACCCGCCGAGCTGGGCATAGCCGCGCTCGCGTGCGATGAAGTTCGCGGTGGGAAAGGCCAGTTGCAGCTCCATGCCGGCCATTGTGCCCGCCCAGCCCTCCTCCCGGAGGGGGACGGCCGGTCGACTCCCGGGCGGACGCGGGGCCGTGATCTCCCGGTCTAGCATGCGAGGCACGGCCCGCCCACGGCGGCGGGCGAGCGCACGAGGAGAGGGATCTCGGCCCATGGAAACCGATCGGGCTCTGTCCGACGAGGAGTTGAACGCCATCGAGCGGCGGGTCGCCGCCGCGTCACCGGGGCCGTGGACCGCCTTCCTGGAGAGCCGGCAAGCGGCCGGCGGCGACAGCTTCATCCGGCTCGACGCCGACCCGGAACAGGACGACGAGTTCTACCTGCACCGCTTCGTCGACGGCCGCCCGATCCTCGGAATCGATCCCCGGACCGACGCGGATCTCGACTTCATCGCCGCGGCCCGCCAGGACGTGCCACGCCTGCTCGCCGAGGTGCGACGCCTGCGCGGAGCCGTGTCCCGGCAGGCCGCAGAGCCGGCTTAGCGAGCACTGCGGGCACCGCGACCACGCCGCCGGGCCGGGGGGACAGATGCAGGAGGAACACGCGGCACGACAGCCGAGCAGCCGCCTCGCCCGGTGGCGCCCCGACCGAACTGTCGCACGGGGCTGGTGGGTTGCGCTGGACTGCGCGGTGGCGTGGGCGTCGGCGGGGATCGCGGTCGGCGGCGACGGCGTCACGGCCTCGCTCTGGCACGGAGGCGCGGCGTCGCGGGTCGCCGTGGTGGTGTGGTTCGGGGCGCTGGCCGGTCGGCGGATCCTGCCGGTGGTGGCGCTGTGGGCGGGGGCGGCGGCGACCGTCGCGGTGGTGGCGGCGGGCGATCCGGTGACCAACCTGTCGTTGGCGTCGGCGCTGCCGCTGGTGGTGCTGGGCCGGACGCGGCGGCCTGTAGTCGCGGCGGCGTTGGCGGTCGTCCCGGTGTCGGCCGTGCTGGTGGCGCTGTCGGCCCGCCCGGGGTTCGCCCTGGCGTGCGCCGTGCACGCGGCCTCGGCGGCGGTCGGGGTGGCGACCCGGCTGCGGCTGGAGCGGGCGGAGCAACGTCGGCGCGCGGCGGCCGAGTTGCGCGCGAGCGAGGTCCTGGCCGAGGAACGGGCCCGGATGGCGAGGGAGTTGCACGATGCGGTGGGGCACGCGGTGACGGTGATGGT
Organism: Kitasatospora sp. NPDC004531; assembly: GCF_053602195.1. Taxonomy (NCBI): domain Bacteria; kingdom Bacillati; phylum Actinomycetota; class Actinomycetes; order Kitasatosporales; family Streptomycetaceae; genus Kitasatospora; species Kitasatospora sp. NPDC004531. The sequence goes on from NZ_JBSGDD010000015.1 coordinate 86,591, forward strand.
GACGCACGCGGGCGCGGCCCGGCTCTGTCTGCCGGACGGGCCGCCGGAGGTGCGGTCGGCGCTGGAGCGGATCGAGCGGGTGGGACGGGACGCGATGACCGACCTGGACCGCGTCCTCGGCCTGCTCCAGCCCGTCCCGCCGCTCCCCCACTCGCTGCGCGCCCTGCTCGCCGGCCTGCCCCCGCGCCTCTCCGCCCGCCTCGAACTTCCGGAAACCGCAGTGCACTTGACCGACGCGCAGGCCGAGACCCTGCACCGGGTCGTGCAGGAGTGCCTGACCAACACCCTCAAGCACTCGACCGCCACCGCCGTCACCGTCCGCCTGACCGCCACCCCGCGCGCCCTGCACCTCACCGCCACCGACAACGGCACCGGCGGCCACCACGCCGGAGCCGCCGGGACGACGCCCCGCGGCCTCGCCTCGATGCGCCACCGCGTCACCGGGCTCGGCGGCACCCTGACCGCCGGGCCGACCGCGGCAGGCTGGCGGGTGGAGGTGCGACTCCCGTGCCGATAAGGGTCGTTCTGGCCGACGACGAGGAGCTGATGCGGGCCGGTCTGCGGATGATGCTCGGCACGCAGCCGGACCTGCTGGTGGTCGGCGAGGCCGCGGACGGCGCCGAGGCGGTCCGGGTCGCGCAGGCGTGCCGGCCGGATGTGGTGCTGATGGACGTGCGGATGCCGGTGCTGGACGGGGTGGCGGCGACGGCGGAGTTGTCCGTGCGCTGTCCGCAGGCGCGGGTGCTGGTGCTGACCACCTTCGAGCTGGACGAGTACGTGTTCGCGGCGGTGCGGGCGGGCGCGGCGGGCTTCCTGTTGAAGCGGACGCCACCGGAGGCCCTGCTGGCGGGAGTTCGGACGGTGGCGGCGGGCGAGGCGCTGCTCGGCCCGTCGGTGACGCGCCGGCTGCTGGCGGAGTTCGCCCGCTCGGCACCGCCGGAAGGTTCGGCGGCGGGACGGCGGGCGCTGGCGCGTCTGACGCCGCGCGAGCGGCAGGTGCTGGAACTGCTGGGCCGGGGGCGGTCGAACGCGGAGATCGCCGCCGTGCTGCATCTCGGCGAGGCGACGGTGAAGACCCATGTCCGCCGGGTGCTGGACAAGTTGGGGGCGCGGGACCGGGTGCACGCGGTGGTGTTCGCCTTCGACCACGGCGTGGTCCGGGCGTCCCCCGAACCGTAGCCGCCGGGCCCCGGCTCCCGTCCCGCACGCGTCCCGCGCCGGCTCAGCCGGCGGCCTCCCGTGCCGCACGGGCTCAGCCGGCGACCTCCCGTCCCGCACCGGCTCAGCCGGCGGCCTGCCACTCCGCCCGGTACTCGTCGAAGATGGCCTTCAGGTGGTGCCCGATCTTCAGGTAGTCGAGGTCGTCGAGGTTGGCCAGCGAGACCCGCACCGACCATTCGGGGCCGTCGAAGCCGCCGCCGTTGAGCAGCACCACGCCGGTCTGTTCGGCGAGCCGGAACAGCGGTTCGGTGGGTTCGTAGGTCCGTTGCAGGTAGGCGGCGAACTCCGGCCCCGAGGTGCGTTCGGCCTCGGCGAGCAGGTCGAGTTCGACGTAGTAGCCGGCCCGCGCCGGGTCCTGCGAGATCTTCATGCCGGAGCCCTCCAGCAGCAGTTCGAGGCGCTGGTGGACGATGCCCTGGACCTTCGCCTTGTACGCCTTGCCCTCGGGGAGCAGCGCGAACAGCGAGAACAGGGTGAGTTGGGCCTGCTGGGGCAGGGAGAGTCCGGCGGTGTGGTTGAGGGCGACCTGCCGGGAGTCGGCGACCAAGCGGTCGATGAAGCGGATGCCGGCGGGGTCGAGGCTGAGGCTGCCGTAGCGGGCGGCGAGGCGGTCGAGCTCGGTCTGCGGGAGCGCGGCGAGGGCGTCGTCGATGACGTTGTCGTGGTGCAGGCCGATGATGCCGAGGCGGTGCCCGGTGCAGCCGTAGTGCTTGGAGTAGGAGTAGACGAGCAGGGTGTTGCGGGGCAGGTCGGCGGCGAGGCTGCGGAAGTGGTCGACGAAGGTGCCGTAGACGTCGTCGGTGACGATGACCAGCCCGGGGTTGGAGGTTTCCACGATGGACTTGATCTGCTCGGTGACGCGGGCGGAGAGGGCGAGCGAGGGCGGGTTGCTGGGGTTGACCAGGCAGAGCAGTTTCACGCTCGGGTCGGCCAGCTTGGCGATCTCCTCGGCGGGGTAGCGCCAGTCGCGGACGCCCGCTTCGGCGTAGGAGTTGGCTTCGATCCGGACCACGTCGAACTGGTAGGTGTCGAGTTCGGGGATCTCGATGTAGGGGGTGAAGACGGGCACCATCAGGGCGATCCGGTCGCCCTTGTGCAGCAGGCCGTTCTGCATCAGGGAGTCGAAGACGTAGCACATGGCGGCGGTTCCGCCTTCGGTGGCGAACAGTTCGAGGCGGCCCTCGGGCGGGCGGCGGTCCATCAGCTCCTCGTGCAGGTAGCCGACGGCGATCCGTTCGGCGGCGGGGAGCATCCGGTCGGGGACGGGGTAGTTGTCGCCGATCGCGGCGTCGGCGAGTTCGTGGATGAGGGCGTCGCGGTCGAGGTCGAAGCGGTCGACGGCGAGGCTGATGCAGGCGGTGAGCAGTTCGATGCCGGGCAGGTCGGGGTGGCTGCGGGCGAAGCGGTCGTAGCGTGCGGCGATGCCGATCCGTTCGGGCATGCCGCCGAGGTTGTCGGCCGTCCAGACCCGGCGGGACTCGGAGAGGGCGAAGTGGCCGAGGGCGAGCATCGCCTCGCGGGGGCCGGTGCAGATCCAATTGGGGTTGCCGCGCCCGGCGTTGAGCATGTGGGCGGTGCTCTTGTCCTTCTGGCCCGGCTGGTCGGCCTGGTAGTGCTCGGCGAGCCGGACGAACTCGCTCTTGAGCTCGAACGGGCTGAGCCGGGCGAGGCGGTGGATCTCGTCGCGGCCGATCGAGGGCTTGGTCATGGGTGGTGTCCCTTCTAGCCGAGCAGGGCGACGATGATCGCGCCCCAGATGGTGAGCAGGACGTTTCCTGCCGCGTACGGGATGGTGTAGCCCAGGGTGGGGATCTGGCTGCGGGCGGCTTCGTTGACGGCGCCGATCGCGGCGGTGGTGGTCTGCGCGCCGGCGACGACGCCCATCAGGATCGGCGGGCGCATCCGGAAGACGAAGTGGCCGACCAGGATGCCGATGATCAGCGGGACCACGGTGGCGACGGCGCCCCACAGCAGCAGGCCCCATCCCGCCTGGGAGAGGCCGCTGGTGAAGCTCGGTCCGGCGTTGATGCCGACGATGGCGACGAACGCGCACAGGCCGAGGGTGTCCATGAACCACTGGGCGCCGGGCGGCACGTTGCCGTAGGTGGGGTAGCGGCCGCGGATCCAGCCGAAGACCAGGCCCATGATGAGCGCGCCGCCGGAGGTGGAGAGGCTGATCGGCACCCCGCCGAGGGTGAGCGCGGGGATGCCGATGCAGCCGCCGAGGAAGATGCCGAGGCCGACCCAGGTCATGTCGGTGGCGAAGCTGGTGGGCACCGGCTTGCCGAGTTTCTTCCCGGCCGGGTCGACGAGGCGCTGCGGTCCGGACAGCACCAGGGTGTCGCCGCGTTCGACCTGCGTGGTCAGGACGAACGGGAACTCCGCGCCGGACCGGTACAGCTTGTCGACGAACACCCCGACCATGAACGGTTCGCGCCGCAAGTCGGCGATGGTCTTGCCGAGTTGGTCCTTCTCGGAGGCGACGACGTGCAGGTGCTCGGTCCGGTAGTCGAGCAGTTCGACGTCGTCGGTCTCGGGGCCGATGCTGCGGATCGGGTCGAACTCGACCAGGTCGTGCCGGAGCGCGCTGACGGCGACGACGTCGCCGTGTTCGATGACGGTCCGCTGGTCGTGCGGGAGGATCGTGCCGGCCCGGCGGACGCGGGTGAGGTAGATCCGCCGGTCGGCGTCCTTCTCGCGCTGCTCGATCTGTTCGACGGTGGCGCCGGCCAGGCCGTGTTCGACGGTGTAGGCGCGCAGCACGACCTCGTAGTAGCCGTCGTCGAGGTCGGGATCGCCGCCGGGGGCGTCGAGTTCGGCGGCGAGGGCGCGGGAGTCGGCGGCGAGGTCGCTGCGCAGGAAGCGGGGCGCGATGTTGGCCAGCAGGATCGCGCACAGGATCGTGCCGAGCGGGTAGGTGACGGCATAGCCGATCGGCACCAGGTTCTGCTGGGCGGTGATCTGGTCGCGGCCGAGGCCGGGCAGGGTGCCGATGGCGTCCTGGGCGACGCCGATGACGGCGGACTGGGTGAGTGCGCCGCCGAGCAGTCCGGCGCCGAGTCCGGGGCCGTAGCCGAGCATCTCGGCGAACGCCCAGCAGATCACCAGGCCGGTGACGCACACCGCGAGAGTGACGGCGACCTGCGGCAGCCCGTCCTTCCTGAGTCCGCGGAAGAACTGCGGGCCGACCTTGTAGCCGAGGGCGAACAGGAACATGATGAAGAACACCGATTTGACGGTGCCGTTGACCTCGACGTCGGTCAGCCAGCCGGTGAACAGCCCGGCGATCAGGCAGCCTGTCACCGCGCCGAGTCCGATGGCCTTCCAGTGCAGCCGTCCGACCAGGAAGCCGATCGCGACGGTCAGGAAGATCAGGAGTTCCGGGTACGGCTTGAAGACGTGGTCGGTGATCCAGTCCATCGGTCCTCTCCTCCCCGGTCAGAGCCCGACCAGGCCGACCAGCACCGGGCCGGTCAGCGGCAGCAGGAAGTTGGAGAGGGTGTACGTGATGGTGTAGCCCAGCATCGGGACGCTGCTCTGCGCGACGTTGCCGATGGCGGTGATCGCGGGGGTGGAGCACTGCTGGCCGGCGATCGCGCCGATCAGGATCGGCGGTTCGATCTTGAGCAGCTTGCGGCCGATGAACAGGCCGAGGAACGCGGGGACGACCACCATCAGGATGCCGGCGGCGGGCAGCAGCACGGGGTACTGCTTGAGCAGCGGCCCGGCGTCGGGGCCGGCGGCCATGCCGGTGACGGCGATGAACATGGCCAGGCCGAGGTCCTTGAGGGTCTGCGCGGCGGCGGGCGGGTACGCGCCGAAGGTGGGGCGCAGCGAGCGGGCCCAGCCGAAGACCAGGCCGGCGATCAGGCAGCCGCCGCCGGTGCCGAGGGTGAGGTTGACGTCGCCGAGGCGGACGTTGACCTTGCCGAGCAGGACGCCGAGGCAGATGCCGAGCGAGAGGTAGATCCAGTCGGCGGTGTCCTGGCGGACGGTGGCGCCGACCCGGGCGGCGAACTTCTCCAGTTTGGACGGGGCGCCGACGACGGTGAGGGTGTCGCCGAGGTGGACCTCGGTCTCGCCGACGGCGGGCAGGTGGTGGTCGACGCGTTGGATGTCGGTGAGGAAGACGCCGCCGGTGGCCTGGCTGTCGCGGTCGCGGATGTCGTTGAGGGGGTGTCCGGCGACCTGTCGGTTGGTCACGACGACCTGCCGTACGGCCAGCGGCCGGTCGAGGCCGGGCGGGCCGCCGGTCTCGGGGCCGAGTTCGTGGCCGGCGTCGATGACGGCGGCGCGGCGGCCGACCACCAGCACCTGGTCGCCGCGGCGCAGCACCGGGTCCTGGTCGGGGTCGAGTCTGCGGCCGCCGCGGGTGATCGCTTCGACGGTGACCAACTGGCCTGAGCCCTCCTGGAGTTGGCTGATCCGGGTGCCTTCGCCCTGGGAGACCAGGTAGGTCCGGCCGACCAGTGCGGGCAGGGCGGGTTCTTCGCCGGGCTGGTGGCCGGCCTCGTCGCCGCGCATCTTCTGCCAGAGCGTGCGGGAGGCGTCGGCGAGGTTGATGCGCAGCAGCATCGGGAAGAGCTGGCTGGTCAGCAGGACGATGCTGATCAGGCCGAACAGGTAGCAGACCGAGTAGGCGGTGGCGACGTGGGCCTGGAGCTGGGTGGTCTGGTCGGGGGTGATGCCGGGCAGTTTGGCGATGGCGTCCTGGGCGGTGCCGACGGCGGCGGACTCGGTGGCGGCGCCGGCCAGGATGCCGGCGGCGGTGCCGACGTCGAGGTCGAAGAGCGTGGCGAAGCCGAGGGCCATGGCGATGACCAGGACGGCTTCCATCATCGAGAGCACGCCGAAGCGCAGGCCGCGGGCGTTCAGGTTGGCGAAGAACTGCGGGCCGGCGATGTAGCCGAGCGAGAAGATGAACAGGGCGAACGCGACGTTCTTGACGTCGGCGTTGACGGAGACGTGCTGGGCGCCGACCAGCATCGACACGATCAGGACGCCGCAGATTCCGCCGAGTTGGATCGGTCCGATCCGTAGTTTGCCGACCAGGTACCCCAGGCCGAGGCAGAAGAAGAGGGCGAGGACGGCGTTCTCCCGCAGCAGACTCATGTCCGCATTACACCCGGTTCGGGCAGGTTCGACCGAGTGAACACGCCGCCGCCGGCGGGCCGGGGCGGTGTCAGCCGGACTGTTCCAGCCGCTCCCGCAGCACCGTCAGATGGCTGTGCGCGGGCTCCTTCACGGCGGTCAGCAGCACCAGGTCCCGGTCGCCGGCGGCGAGTTCGCGCAGCTCGGCCAACTCCCGCTGCGCCTGCGGCGCGTCCAGTTCGGCCCGGTAGCGGCGGGCGAACTCCTCGAACTCGCCCGGTGTGCTGTGGAACCAGCGGCGCAGCTCGGTGGAGGGCGCGATCTCCTTGGCCCAGCGGTCGAGGTGCGCGTCCTGCTTCTTGAGGCCGCGCGGCCACAGCCGGTCGACCAGCACCCGCACTCCGCCGTCCGGCGCGTCGTACACCCGCTCCACTCGCACGCTCATGGGCCCACCGTACGCAGCGGGTCGGGGCGGGCGGGGCGGACCACGCGGCGCGGCCACTCGCACGCAGCAGGCGGCCCGCCCTGCGGGGCGGGCCGGTTGCGGTCGCGGGCCGACGGTGTTCTGCGCGGGTCAGACCGTCGCGGGCCTCGGGCGTTCGACGGGGACGGCGGCCTCCTCGCCGTGTTCGATGCGGAGTTCGGGCAGCAGCCGGTCCAGGCCGCGGGGCAGCCACCAGTTGTGGCGGCCGAGCAGAGTCATGGTGGCGGGCACCAGCACCAGGCGGACCACGGTGGCGTCGATCAGGACGGCCACCGCCATGCCGACGCCCATCATCTTGACGGTGATGTCGGGGTCGATCGCGAAGCCGGTGAACACGGCGACCATGATGGCGGCGGCGCTGCTGATCACCCGTCCGGTGGCGGACAGGCCGCGCACCACGCTGCCCTTGGCGTCGCCGGTGGCGAGCCAGTCCTCGCGGACCCGGGAGAGCAGGAACACCTCGTAGTCCATGGACAGGCCGAACAGCACGGTGAACATCAGGATCGGCACCCAGCTGGACACCGGTACGGCGTGCGGCAGTCCGAGCAGTTTCGCGCTCGCGTCGTGCTGGAACACCGCCGTCATGACGCCGTACGCGGCGGCCACCGACAGCAGGTTCATCGCGGCGGCCTTCACCGCGATCACGGGCGCCCGGAACAGGACGGTGAGCAGCACCAGCGACAGCACCACCACGAAGGGGACGACCACCCACAGGCGGGCCGAGAGCCGGTCGGAGATGTCGGAGAAGCTGGCGACCGCGCCCGTCACCTGGACGCCGGCCGGGAGTTCGTGCTCGCGCAGCTGCTTGACCAGCTTCGCGGTGGCGGCGTCCTGCGGGCCGGTCTTCGGGCGGACGGTGATCACAGCGGCGTTCCCGGCCTGGTTGAACCGGGCCGGCTGGACCTGCTCGACGGCCGGATTCTCGGCCAACCTGGCTTCCAGTGCGAGCAGTTCGCTCCTCGACAGCCGGTCGAGGTCGACCGCGAGCAGCAGCGGGCCGTTGGCGCCGGGGCCGTACGCGTCGGCGATCAGGTCGTAGGCCTTGCGGGTGGTGTTGTCGGCGGCCTGGCTGCCGGCGTCCTGCGGCCAGGTGCGCATGCCGAGCATCGGCGCGGCCAGGCCCAGCAGCACGGCCAGCGACAGCACGGCGGCGGCGATCGGGCGGCGGCCGATCAGCCGGGCCCAACGTTCGGTCCTGGTCGGGGTGTTGGCGGCCTGCGGGCGCTCGGCCGGAGCGGCGGCGGCCCGGCGTTCGGCGCGGCGCAGCAGGCGGGGGCCGGCCAGCGTGGCGAGGGCGGGGACGAGGGTGAGCGAGGCCAGCATGACGCCGCCGACGGTGGCGAAGGTCGCGTAGCCGAAGGACGCGTAGACGGACAGGCCGGCGAGCTTCAGGCCGAACAGCGAGACCAGCACGGTGGCGCCGGCCACCACCACGGACGAGCCGGCGGTGGCGTTCGCGGCGGTGGCGGCGGCCCGGGCGTCCAGGCCGCGGCGCAGTCCTTCGACGTGTCGGGAGACCAGCAGCAGCGCGTAGTCGATGCCGACGCCGAGGCCGACCATGGACGCCACGGTGGGCGCGATGTTGCTGATGTCGGTGACGGCCGACATCAGGGTGATCAGTCCGGTGCCGGCGGCGAGTCCGGCGAGGGCGACCACCAGGGGGAGGCCGGCGGAGACCACGGTGCCGAGGGCGAGCACCAGGATGATCAGGGCGGCGGCCATGCCGATCGCCTCGGCGGTGCCGTCGGGGGCGCTGAAGTGTTCGGGGACCTGGCCGCCGAACTCGACCTGGAAGCCCGCGTCGACGGCGGGGCGGGCGGCGGCGCGCAGCGCGTCGAGTCCGGCGGAGCCGTCGAAGGCCGTCACCTCGACGTCGTAGCTGAGGCTCAGCAGCGCGGTGTCGCCCGACCGGGAGGGTATCGGCGGGGTGACGGCGAGCACGTGCGGCACGGTGGCCAGGCGGGTGCGCAGGGCGGTCAGGGTGTCTTCGGCAAGCGCTTTCCCGTTGCGGTCGTGGATCACCACGCGGGCGTCCGCGCCGGCGGTCTCGGGGAAGCGTTCGTTCAGCAGGTCGAGGCCCGCGGTGGACTGGGTGCCGGGCACCCGGTAGCTGTCGCGGGGTTCGCCGCCGAACGCCTGGGCGAGGCCGAAGATCGCGGCGATCAGCAGCAGCCAGGCTGCGACGGTGCGCCAGGGCCGGGCGGCGGCGGCCCCGCCGAGGCGGCCGAGGAGTGTGGACATGGTGCGGGAGCCTCCCGTGCGGGCGTTCGAGTCGGTGACGAACACCAGTGTGGGAGAGGCGACTTGGAGTCCGCTTGGCGCGCCCGCCGACGATCTTCCAAGCCTGCGGGTGATCTTCCAAGTCCGCCGGTGGTTCTCCAAGGCCGCCGGTGGTTCTCCAAGTCCGCCGATGGTTCTCCAAGGCCTCGATCGCCGCCCGGGTCGCGGGCGGCGGCCGGGTCGCGGGCGGCGGCCGGGTCGCGGGCGGCGGCCGGTCAGTGGCCGAGCGCGGTGAGTGCCGCGCGGGCCGCGGCCTCCCAGCTCGGCGACTCCCAGCGACGGGCGACCTCGGCGGCGTGCCGGAAGTGCTCGACGGCCTCGGCGGTGCGGCCGAGGCAGCGGGCGAGTTCGCCGAGCGAGAGGGCGACCGGGCGGGAGGCGATCGAGGTGGAGCTCGCGCCCGCCACCAGGTCGGCGAACGGGCGCAGCTCGTCCAGGAGTTCGGCGATCTCGGCACGCTCGTCCAGGGCCATCGCGGCGTCCGCGCGCAGCACCAGGAACAGCGAGCGGAAGTAGTCGGCCTGCACGCTGCGGCGCTGGGCACGGGCCGCCCGGGCCTCCTCGCGGGGGCGTCCGGCGGCCAGCAGGGCGAGTGCGGCGACGTCGGCGACCAGCGGGCCGTACTCGGCGCGGTGGTGCTCGATCAGCGGGAGCGCCTCGGCGAGGCGGCCCTGCCGGTGCGCGATGACGATCCGCACCAGCGCGTCGAGCGCGTCGGCGTGCAGCGAACTGCGTTCCCGCAGGCCGGCCATGGCCCGGTCGTACAGGGCGACGGCCTCCTCGACCCGGTCGGCGGCGAGCGCCAGCATGGCGCGCTGGCACAGCACCACGTCGGAGAGTTCGACCAGCCGGTAGCGCTGGGCGAGTTCCTCGCCGGCCGCCAGGTGGCGGCGCAGCGCGGGGAGGTCGCCGCGCACGGCGGCGGCGGTGGCGGCCAGGTGTTCGGCGTGCCAGCGGTAGGCGGGCAGGTCGTGGGCGAGGCCGAGCGCGGCGATCTCCTCGGCGAGGCGGAGCCGGTCCACGGAGGCCAGTTCGTGGTCGCAGGCGCGGGCCTGGGCGGCGAGGGCCAGGCACAGCAGGTGCGGGTCGTCCGCGGCGCGGGCCAGCGCGAGGGCCTCTGCGGCGGCTTCGACGGCCTGCGGCGAGCCGGTGCAGTCGAGTTCGTGGGTGAGCGCGTCGAGCAGCCGGCACCGGACGGCGGGCGGCAGGTCGGTGCGGCCGAGCAGGCGGCCGAGGGTGTCGACGGCGTCCTGGTCGACGGTGCCGTACGGGTGGGTGACCCACGGGGTGGGTTCGGTCCAGGCGGTCCAGGCGGCGATCAGCAGGTCCTCGCGGCCGGATTCGCGGGCGAGCCGCAGGGCGCGCGCCTTGGTCTCCCCCGCGTCGGCGACCTGTCCGGCCCGCACCTGGGCGCGCAGCAGCGCCCCGAGCAGGTCGATGCGGCGGGCGGCCCGGTCCTCGCCGGGCTGTTCGGCGGCGCGTTCCAGGTTGTCGACGGCCTGCCGGAGCAGCGCGACGGCGCTGCGGTGGGCGTAGCGCCGCTCGGCCGCCTCGGCGGCGCGGACGCAGTGCTGGACGGCGAGTTCGGCGGTGGCGGTGGACGCGGCCTGGGTGAAGTGGTGGGCCAGCGCGGCGAGTTCACCGGGGCGCAGGGCGTGCAGCGCGTGCCCGATCCGGCCGTGCAGGCGGGCCCGGCGCAGTCCGCCGAGGTCGGCGTACAGGGTGTCGCGAACCAGCAGGTGCGCGAACCGGACGGTGCCGGGCCGGGGTTCGAGCAGCAGCCCGCCGGCGACGGCCGCCTCGACGGCCTCGGTGGCGGTGTCCTCGTCCTGCTCGCCGGCCCGCACCAGCAGCTCGACCTCGCTCTCCCGTCCGGCGACGGCGGCCAGCCGCAGCAGGTCGACGGCCGGTCCGGGCAGCTGCTTGAAGCGCCGCCGCAGCACGTCCCGGACGCCCTGCGGGATCTGGCTCAGCGCGGTCGACTCGTCCTCCAGCGCGAGCAGTTGAGCACTCTCGACGAGGTAGAACGGGTTGCCGCCGGTGCGTTCGGCCAGCGCGTGGACGGTCTCCGGGCGGACGGGGGCCGCGCAGGCCGCTTCGATCAGCTGCCCGGCGTCGGCCTCGGCGAGACCGCCGAGCGGCACCCGGGTGGGCGAGCGCCTGGCCAACTTGGCCAGCACGTCCGCGAGTTCGCCCTCGCCCGGGCGCAGCGCGGCGACCACCAGCAGGCCGCCGCCGACCGGGGCGCCGGGATGTGCGGCGAGTTCGCCGAGCAGTTCGCGGGTCTCCGGGTCGGCGGCGTGCAGGTCGTCGAGGAACACGGCAAGCGGGGCGCTGCGGGCGGCGGCGTGCAGGCGGGCGACGACGGCGCGGTGCAGGCGGAAGCGTCCGGACAGCGCGTCGTGGCCTGCGGCCGGCTCCAGGTCGCCGAGCAGCGGTGCGAGTTCGGGGTCGGCGGCGGCGCCCGGCTCCTGCCCGGCGAGTTCCCGCAGCACCTCCGTCCACGCCCAGGCGGCGGGCGCACCGGCACTCTCCGGACACCGCCCGGTCGCCACCCGCCAACCCCCGTCGGCCAGTTCCTCGGCCAACCGCCCCAACACGGTCGACTTCCCCGCCCCGGCCTCCCCGCTCACCAGCACGAACCCGACCCCGCCACGCGCCTCGCCGGCCGCCTGCCGCAACGCCGCGAGCTCCTCCTGCCGCCCGACGAACACCGCCCGCGAAGCCCGCCCGCCTGCGCGTGCAGGCAACGCGAGGCGGTCCAACTCCTCGCGCAGAAGAGCCACTTCAGCGGTGGCTTCCCCCGATCCGGAGTCGGGACCGCGCTCGGCGGCCGCCGCTTCCTCGACCGGCGCGGGCCGGGTCAGAGAGTCCAACTCCCCGCGCATGATGGCCGTTTCGAGATCGTCCAGCACCCCACCGAGCTCGCCGCCATGACGCATCCGAGCACGGCGCACAGCTCCGAGGGCCTCCGCCCGGCGGCCGGAGTGGCACAGCGCCAGGACCAGCAGACGCCAACCCTCCGCACTCGACGGGAACTCCTCCACCAGCGCAGCCGCATCCCGCACCGCCGCCCCGACCCGCGCAGCAGCGCCGTCGCGCCCGGAAGGCAGCAGGTACCCCAAGTCCTCGCGCTGGATCGCCATTTCGAGGTCGTCGAGCACCGTTCCGAGCTCGGTGCCGTGATCCGTGCGCGCCCGACGCACGGCCGCGAGGGCATCGCCCCGGCGGCCGGAGTGCCACAGCGCCAGGACCAGCAGACGCCAACCCTCCGCACTCGACGGGAACTCCTCCACCAGCGCCGTCGCATCCCCCGCGGCAGCCAACGCCTCCGCCACCACCGACTCCCGCGCAGCGGCACCGTCGCGCCCGGAAAGCAGCAAGTACCCCAAGTCCTCGCGCTGGATCGCCATTTCGAGGTCGTCGAGCACCGTTCCGAGCTCGGTGCCGTGATCCGTGCGCGCCCGACGCACCGCCGCGAGGGCATCGCCCCGACGGCCCGAGTGCCACAGCGCCAGGACCAGCAGACGCCAACCCTCCGCACTCGACGGGAACTCCTCCACCAGCGCCGTCGCATCCCCCGCAGCAGCGCCGCTTCGGTCGACCGGCTCCAGGTCCAACTGCCGAAGCACGGCGGCCGTTTGGGCGGAGGGCCGGGTGGCGGAGTCGTCGTGGCCGGCGGGTAGGGCGAGGTGGTTCAAGTCCTGGCGCAGGATGGCTGTTTCGAGGTCGGTGAGGGCCGGGCCGGGGTCGAGGCCGAGTTCGGTGGCGAGGTGGGTGCGGGCGCGGCGTACTGCGGCGAGGGCGTCTGCCTGGCGGCCGGAGTGCCACAGGGACAGGGCCAGCAGGCGCCAGCCCTCCTCGTGCAGGGGATGGTCGTCGACCAGTGCGGCGGCGTCCCGGACGGCGGGGCCCAGCCGGCCGGCGGTGAGTGCTTGGGTGATCGCCGACTCCCGGGCGGTGGTGCGGAGTTCGCCGAGGCGGGCGGTCTCCGCGGCGGCCCATGGGCGGTCGGCGAACTCGCCGTACGCGGGGCCCTGCCACAGTGCGAGGGCGCGGCGGGGTTCGCCGGTGGCCGTGAGGGTCTCGAACTCGGCGGCGTCGGTGGGGACTTCACGCAGTGCGTAGCCGCGTTCGACGCTCACCAGCAGCCGGGGTTCCTGCCGGGGTCCGCGCGCGGGCTCCAACAGCCGTCGCAGGTTGGACACATAGGCCTGTAGGGAGGCGGGCGCCTTCGCGGGCGGGACCCCGTCCCACAGGTCGTCGATCAGCCGCTCCGCCGGGACCGTCCCGCCGCGCGCCACCAACAGCCGTGCGAGCACGGCACGCTGGCGCGGGCCGCCCAGCCGGACTGCGTCCCCCGCCACATGCGCCGTGAGTGCCCCGAGCACAGTGATCCGCACCATCGTGCGCCGAGCCTATGCGATCCCCGCCCGCCGACGCGCACCCACGTCAAGGGGTGGACCGCCCGGACCGCCCGACCGCCCGACCGCCCGGGCTCCCGCTCCCGGCCCGATGCCGGGAACCCCCTGCGGCCGGCCGGGACCACCCCGCCGGCCGCACGGTCGCGCGTGAC